>JAFSNU010000084.1 GCA_017447325.1 Synergistaceae bacterium
TATGCGAATTAAAATTAAAACTAAAAAATATAAGGGCTTTACTTTAATGGAAGTGCTTGTGGCCGTCGCGATCACGGGTCTTGTGGTCGCGGGCGGCTTCCGGCTTATAGCAATGTCTATGCGCACTTTGGCTGAGATACAGGGCGAGCGTGATTTGACTTCAGCGGCGCAAAAAATTTGGCTGAATTTTAAGACTGACGGCGAGATGCCGGACAGCGGCAAAGACGGCGATGTAGAATGGGAGACTGATTTTGACACGATCAAGTTTGAAGATTTGGAGCTGCCGTATAAGCGCGTTAAAATTTCTTTACGCGGCCGAAGCATGTTTATATATTTGCCGCAATAATAATTTAAAATTAATTTAAGCTCGGTACATGCCGGGCTTTATTTTTTAATTTTAAGTCCAGTGCCGTAAGTTCCGAATTTTTTATCAAGATATACATTATCGCCCGGACGGTTAAAGTAGCCAATTCTTACGCACTCAGGCTCGCCGAGCTGCAATAACTCGCTGACTGTTACAAACTCATAGCCTTGAGATTTTAAAATTTTAATTAATTCTTTAATTAAATTCGCCGTGCCTTTGGGAACTAAATTTGCGTGAAATAATAAAATCGACCCCGGGCGGGTTGCCCTTGAGACTTGCTGAGCGTTGCGCCGAGCATTTTTTAAATCTAAATTATTCGCCTCGCCGATCGCGACGTCCCACTGAATGACTTTAAGGCCTAAGCCTGCAATAATTTTTAACGCGCTCTCAGAGTTGCGGCCATAGGGCAGCCTGAACAAAACAGGAATTTGCTGCAAATGATTTTTATTATTTAAACTTGCTTGAGTTAATTCGAACTGCGCCTGCGTCCATAAAATTTGATCTTCGAGCTTGTCACGCGGCATTATCGCGCAATTGCCGTGCGACCAGTTATGATTTGCAATTTCAAATAATTTATGCTCTAACATAATTTGCTTAACGCGCCTTTCATGAGTGCGCATCCATTTGCCGCCCATGAACAAAGTCGCCTTGATATTATTGTCGCGCAAAAATTTTAAAGTGTCCATGTCGCAGCCGCTTGTGTTAGTGTCGAGCTCGCACATGTCGAAAGTCAGAGCAACAGCCTTTAAATTTTTATCGCGCAAATTCACGCGCCGAATTACGCCCAAGTCTTCAACCGGCTCAAGATTTAAATCCGGCCTGAGCTTTGCCGGCGGATTAAAATTATTCTTGAACGCACGCTTTAAATCATATTTATCAAGCTGCCAGTCATCGCTAAAAGCCTTTGAGCTTGAGATTAAGATTAAAATTAAAATTAAAAAATATTTTCGCATGATCTTAAAATTTTTTACGCTCTTGCAGCCATAAATTTCTTACGCTCGACAAAAATTCGTCATAAACGCCGCTCTTAAAATCCGGGAAAGTGTAATCGAAGCTCGCCCAGCTGTTAAATCTGTAGCGCATTGTGATCTCAGCGTATATTCCGTCATGCAGCCAAATTCTGTGAGCGTGGTCTTTGGTCGAGGCTAAAACTAACCTTGCGCCGTCGATATATCCCGGGTCAAGATTTATTGCGCGTATCTCGCGATTATTATTAAATAAATTTTTGCTAATTTCTTCAAGCTCATGCGTCGCGTACTTCCATTCAACAAGTCCGCCGGCCTTAACTAAGCCGGGCGTGCAGATAAATTTCCGCGTTAAGCTCGGCGAAATATCATAATAATAATCAGTGCGGTCGAACGGCACGGGCTCGCTTATTAAGTCAGCCTTGCCCCAAAGTTTTTCAAGCTCGTTCAACGCCCATTCAAAATATCTCTCGTCCTGCGACGGGTAAAGCACTCCGCAAATTCTTTTCACCAACGGCTCCGGCCCGAACATTTTTATTTATTACTTCCTTTATTTAATATATTTAATATTTAAATTTTAAAATTTAATTATATTTATTTTATAATAAATTTTTAGCTTGAAAATTTTTGTGAGCTTGATTGAAAAATTTTTGTGAGCTTGATTGAAAAATTTTTGCGAGCTTGATTGAAAAATTTTTGCGAGCTTGATTGAAAAATTTTTGCGAGCTTGATTGAAAAATTTTTGCGAGCTTGATTGAAAAATTTTTGCGAGCTTGATTGA
>JAFSNU010000085.1 GCA_017447325.1 Synergistaceae bacterium
AACATCTCCTGATTTAAAATTTTAAAATTAAAATAAAAGACGGGAATAAATCTTCCCGCCTTTATTATAAATTAAATTAATTAAATATTTTTAACGAATAAAACTCTAATTGCGTTAAGCACAGCTAAAAGCATCACGCCAACGTCCGCAAAGACCGCAAGCCACATGTTGGCAATGCCAAGCGCGCCGAGCAATAAGCATAATAATTTTACGCCGATCGAAAAATAAATATTTTGATAGACTATGCGCATGCACTTCTTCGCAATCTTTATTGCTTTAGCGACTTTCAACGGGTCGTCGTCCATTAAGACAACGTCAGCCGCTTCGATAGCCGCGTCAGAGCCCATGGCTCCCATCGCAACGCCGACGTCAGCGCGTGATAAAACAGGCGCGTCGTTTATTCCGTCGCCGACAAACGCGAGCTTGCCCTTGTGCTGCTTATAATACGCAAGCAGCCGTTCAACTTCCATGACTTTCCCGCCGGGTAATAACTCAGCGTGAAATTCAGCTATGCCTAAGTTCGCCGCTACTTCCTGTGCAACAGGCTTAGCGTCGCCGGTAAGCATTACAACGCGTTCAACTCCGGCTGCTTTAAGCTCGCTTATCGCCTCTTTAGCGTGATTTTTCGCAACGTCAGAGATAATTACATGGCCTGCATACTGCCCGTTAATAGCAACGTGAATGACAGTTCCGGTCTTGTGACACTCGTGCCATTTAATGCCTAACTCGTCCATCATCCTGAAATTTCCGACGCAGACCTCGTCGCCGTTGACTAAAGCTTTAATGCCGTAGCCTGATAACTCTTCGACGTTCTCGATCACGCAGTCGTCGGCCTCGTTGGGATAAGCTTTGCGCAGCGAGCTTGCTATCGGATGAGTTGAATATCTTTCAACGTGAGCAGTCAAGTGCAATAACTCTTCGTCGCTCAGGCCGCCCGCATGATTATGATGTTCATGATGCTCGTGATTATGCATATGGCTTATAATCTCATCGTGGAACTCGCTGCTTTTGTCCTCGTCAGGATGCACTGCCGACACGTCAAATACGCCTTTAGTTAAAGTTCCCGTTTTGTCAAAGACAACGCATTTGACCTGCGACAACGTCTCGAGATAGTTCGAGCCTTTAACTAAAATTCCGGCGCGGCTCGCTCCGCCGAGTCCTGCAAAGAAACTCAACGGAATGCTGATTACTAAAGCGCACGGACAGCTTATTACTAAGAACGTTAAAGCGCGATAGATCCACTGTCCCCATTCCGGCGCATTACTTAAAACTAACAAATTTACAAGCGGCGGCACTACAGCAAGAGCTAATGCACTTATGCACACAGCAGGCGTGTAAACTCTCGCAAATTTCGTGATAAAATTTTCGGATTTAGATTTTCTTGAACTAGCGTTCTCGACCAAATCCAAAATTTTACTGGCCGTACTCTCGCCAAATTCGCGCGTCGTTTTGATTTTTAATAAGCCGTTTAAATTAATGCAGCCGCTGATAACTTCGTCTCCGGCTTTAACGTCTCTTGGGACGCTCTCGCCGGTTAATGCGCTCGTGTTTAAGCTCGAACTGCCCTCGAGTATAATTCCGTCAATCGGAATTTTCTCGCCGGCCTGAACGACTATCACGCTTCCGACTTCCAACTCGTCAGGGTCAACCTGCTCAAGCTCGCCCGTCTCAGAATTTTCAATATTCGCATAGTCGGGCCTGATGTCCATAAGCTCGCCGATGCTGCGTCTGCTCTTGCCGACCGCGTAGCCCTGAAACAATTCGCCGGTCTGATAAAATAACATGACGGCTATAGCTTCAGTATAGTCATTAGTATTATAAACAGCCAGGCATAAAGCTCCGAGTGTCGCAACGGCCATTAAAAAATTCTCGTCAAAGACTTGACCATGTTTAATGCCCTTAAACGCTTTCTGCAAAATATCATGGCCGACTATTAAATACGGCACTAAATATAACGCAAGCCTAACAAAGCTGTTAATAGGCGCGTCTTCCGGCAGATAATAATTCAGCGCGACAAGCATTATAGTCGAAACTATAATGCGCAGCAGCATATTCTTTTGCTTCTTGTTCATAACTTAATAATTTAAATAATTTAAATAAATATTTCGCAGTCTTCTTCGACCTTCTTGCAGTTCTCGCGCACAGCCTGCATAACTGCCTTTGCGTCCTGGCCGTCCTCGAACTCGACGTTCATCTTGAGCGTCATGAAATTAACGCTCGCGCTCTTCACGCCCGGTGTCTTGGCCGCAGCAACTTCCATTTTGTCAGCGCACGCCGCACAGTCCACTTCGATCTTGTAACTCTTCTTCATAACAACAACAACCTCCTAATAAAATTTCAAAAATCTTTGCCTAATTATTTAATAAATCAAACAAAAATTTTTGATAACTAAATTTATTATAAATTAAAATTTTAAATTATAAAACTAAATATGCGAACACAAATAAAAGTCCCAGGGCAAAACTCATTAAGCTAAAAGCAAGGCTCGATGGCAAAAGAGTTTTCAACGACTGCTCGCTTTCGTCATGATAAAATCCAAAGTCATCGTCCTCCGGAAGCTTGACGAATTTCTGACGGCCTGCGCGCGACAATATTAAATTCACAGGGCCGGACAAAATTAAATCTACAACCCGCGCAAACAACGCCCCGATAAACGGCAGCACTTCGTTGATCAACGGCCTGAAGATTAAAAATTCTATATTTAATCTCTTAGGCCACAAGTCCAAGCAGACGAGCTCGCCCGTCTCGTCCTCGCTCATTAGCATCGGCTTTATAAACACGAAAAATATTATTAAGCCAAGGCCAATAGAAATTCCCGCGCCCTCGAGCGATTCAAAACTAAAATAATTTACAGCGTGATGATGCGTTAAAGAATTATTAAAGAAGCTTGACCCCATAAAGCCGATTTGATCCGCAATTTTATACGGCGAGCAGCCTATCGCGAGCAAAATTAAACTTGAAAATAATAATAAAATTTTATTAATAAAATTAATATATCTCTTATGCGCCGCTATCTCAGCATTAGGCTTGGCGACAAACAACATGAAAAATAATTTCAAAACGTATGACGTCGTGAACGCGCCGGAAATTAAGAACACCCATTCAGCGAATTGAAAGAATAACGGCCGCTTTGCTACAGCTATATATTCAACTATGCTCTCGTGAATTAAAGTCTTGCCGATATAACCGTTTAATAAAGGCATGCCCATCAGGCCTAAAGCTCCGCAAATAAACGCGAAACAAAATATAATCTTGCCGCGCCCGAAGCCTCTAATTTCATTCAAGTCTAATTTATGCGTGTTCATGTGAATAATTCCAGCGTCTAAAAATAATACAAGCTTAATTAACGAGTGACCGACCATGTAAAGCATCACTCCGCGAACTGCTAAATCATTATGGCTCTTGCCTAACAAGCACAGCATGGCAATGCCGGTTAAAATAAATCCTAACTGCGACATAGACGAGCAAGCAAGCACGCGCTTAATGTTCACAGAGAACACCGCAAGCACTGCGCCCAAAAACATAGTTATTAAAGCCAGTATTAACAAGAACACGCCCCATTTAAAATCGCCCGTAAAAATTTGCGAGCTTATAGCTATAACTCCAAATAATCCTGACTTAGTCAATAAGCCGGATAATAACGCGCTGGCAGGAGCAGGCGCGTTCGTGTGAGCAGTAGGCAGCCATACATGAGCCGGAAAGATCGCAGCTTTCGACGCAAAGCCGATAAATATTAAAACTCCGGCAATATATAATAATTTTATATTATTAATATTTTTAACGGCTTCAGCTAATTTATTAATCTCAAGCGTTCCGGCAAGATTATTTAAAATTATTAAACCTGTTAAAGTCGCGAGGCCGCCGATTATCGCTATAGCTATATAAGTCTGAGCAGCGAGTATAGCCGCTTGATTTTCCTCCTGAACGACCATTACGCACGAGACAAGCGACATAATTTCAAAAAATACAAAGCAAGTATATAAATCCGCGCTTAAAAATACGCCCATGATCGCGCCGAGCGTCATCAAGACAAAT
>JAFSNU010000086.1 GCA_017447325.1 Synergistaceae bacterium
CGGCTTGAACGTCACATAATTAATATTATTTAATCTTGCAAGACTTTCAAGCTCGCCGCCGGGTCTGCACATCAAAACATTTTCAAGCTTTAAATTCTCAAGCTCTTTAATATGTGCTATATAGGCCTTCTGCCACGAAATATTTTTTGCGTCAACATAATGCAGTATTTTCATAATAAAAAATTATACCAGACTGATTTAAAACAGCCTGGCATGTTTTATTTTAATTTATAAAATTTTTAATTTTAAAAATTATTTGGTTTGATAGTCTTTAGTCATGACGACCGCGACCTGCCGCGCGTTCTCGTACGGTATCGAAAAGTCCGTAAATAATTTGCGCTCCTCGTTGACCGTAATTCCCGCGCAGATCATGTCAACTTTGCCGCCGTTCACAGCCATGAACAAAGAGTCAAACGGATAAGCTATAATAACAAGTTCTTTATCAAGCTTCTTTGCGATCGCCGCGCACATCTCGATATCAATTCCCGTGTAGCCGTCGCCGACTTTAATATCATAAGGCGGGAAGCCTGACTCAGTGCCCACATATAATTTGCCGCCCTTCGCGCCCTTATTCAAATCAATATCCTCTGGCTTGGCCGCAGTCGGATCCTCTTTATATTTCAGCATAATTTTTTCAAGCAAGCCCTCGGCCTTAATCTCAGCAAGCGCACCGTTCACAGCATAGCGCAGCATCGCGTTGCCCTGCTTAAATCCTATTGCGTACTCTTCAGTCGTTAAAGCGTCCGGAAGTATCGTTAAATTTTCCGGGTCCTGCTTCTTGAACTGAATCGCCGGGGCTTCGTCGATAATAACGGCCTGAATTTTGCCGAGCTTCAACGCCGCTATAACGTCCGTTGCCTTCTCGTAAGTCGTGAGCTGATCCTTTGCCTTGTCGCCGAGCATCTCTTTTGCAATGCCCTCGGCAATAGTCCCGCGCTGCGTTCCAATCTTCAAAGCCTTTAAGTCATCCGGCACTGACACCGCAAAGGCCGCACCCGCGCAAAGCATAACCGCAAATAAAGCTAATAACGCCGCAAACTTCTTCATCATCATTAATTCCTCCAGTCAAATTATTTCAAATTTTAACGTGCAAAAAATTATAGCATAAATTTTCAAAAAGTAAACTAAATTTAAAATTATTTTATTAAATAAATTTTAGTTTATAATTTTAATTTAAAAATTTTCTTGACCGGCAAATAAATTATGCTAAAATAATTTTAAAGTTTACTTAATTTTACTTACTAAAAATTTATGAAAGGAAGTTGACAAGCTTGTCCAGCCGCGCTAAAATGCGTTATGCGTTATGCGTTATGCGTTATGCGTTATGCGTTATGCGTTATGCGTTATGCGTTATGCGTTATGCGTTATGCGTTATGCGTTATGCGTTATGCGGGCATTATTGCGTCCTCTAATCTATTCTTCCATGCAAATTTTGCAAGCTTAAAACTTCAGAATTTAAAATTAAAATTTAAAATAAAATTTTGTCCTGCGTCACGGGCTTAATAAAAGTCTGCGGCACAGGATTTTTTGTATTTAAATTTAATTAATTTATTTTTATTAAAGGAGGGCATTTTTAAATGTCTAAAAGTTTTAAGCGTGTTTTAGCTTTGCTTGCGGCAATTTTTATAATTGCTTTCGCGGGCGCGGCGTTTGCTGACGATGCCAGCGGGACAGGAGAGGGGCAGACTGAATCGGAGATCGAGTATCCGATTAGTCTTGCTCTCGAGAGCTGGCATCACTCTGAAGTCCCGTTGCTTAACGGAGTGCCTAATTACACCGGCGCGTCGTTTAAAAGAGTTGTAGCGAGGCCTGTAAGACGGAGAGTCACGCTCACGCAGGAAGTTCATGATCTGACAGGAACGCTCACTATCACAGGCGGAGAATTTTACAGCGGCCACGACACGTACGAGGCCTATCCCCAGCACAACGGCACAAGTCATTCGAGCGGAGACGGCTTTAATCTTATTAACAGAGACAAAGTCGGCAGAAATCGCGTCCGCTTCGATCCGGTAGAGAATGATGACGAGGGCAATGCAAGCGTAATTATATTTGCATGGACTGAGAGCAACGAGGGCATGAACGGCTATAACGTCAGCTGGACTTTTTCTGACAAAACTCTTATCGAGGACGGCAGCGGAACAATTCCGAATTACACCAGCACAGCTGCTCAGCTCGCAAGCGGCGTTGTCCCGTACGTTGAATTAATTATGAACGGCAGCACTGTAACGGGCTTTAGATGGCGTTTTGTAAATCCGTCAAATACTTCGGCAGCTGTTTCAGCACCGGCTGATCTTGCAGGCGTTGCAATGGAAATTTGGGCGGAGAGAGACGGCGAGGAAATCGGCGGCTATATCGAAGAAGAAATTTTAGGCGAGGATCACTCAAATACAACCGTAACGCGATATCAGAACGATGACGGCGAATTTCAAGATATTTCGTTCAGCCTTGACGAGTTGAAAGAGATAGTTTTTATTAAGAATATGGCTGACGGCTTGAATTATATATGGAATTTCAAGCCCATGACACCCGCGCAGCAGTTCATGTTCAGGTCAAAAGTTAGATCATATTTATCTAACGGCCAATCGACTTATGACAACGCAAGTTTCAAGGACGTCGGCTTTGTCATCGAGGACGCGAGCGAGTTATATCAATACCGCGGCGAGTTTGCAACGGACGCAGAAGTCGAAGCGACTGGAACTTTAACTATCACTAATGCCCAATCTTATAGCTACGGCACGAGCTCGTCCAACACAACTTCGGTGGCGGCCAATGCATCGCAGCAGTTTATTTTATACAACGAGCATGAGGCCATGCCGGAAAAAAATTACAGAGCTTCAAATTCCAGCGGAGCTCAAATTAATTTTTACGGCGAAGCTGAGAGCGCATTTAAAGGCGCGGTATTAACGGCAAGCTTTGCAAGTATGCCAGAGATGTCAGGAAGCGCGACAGTTCCGAGCAATTTCTACACGATGAGCGAGCAGATGAATTACGCTGTTCCGTATATCGAGCTTGTGACTTCAGGGACTAACGTGACGGGCGTTAGATGGCGCGTTGTAAGAGCCAGCAATCCTAATACAGCCTTGACGTTAAATCAAGTTTCGGACTTCAAGCGCATTAGAGTTGAGCCGTATAACGATAATGGCAGAATGTCGACTAGAACTCACAGAGTAAACCGCAGTGATTTAAGTGACGGCGCGGTGCTTGAGGGCGAAATCGCATTTGACGCGGCCTATGCGCTCTCTGAAGTAAAATATTTCAGAACGTTTATAGATACTTTCGCGAATGACGACACAGATAATTTTAATCGCTTTGTGTGGAATTTTTATCAAGAGACAAGTGCGCAGCAGCAGGAAGCTGTTTCCGATGCGGCGACCGGAGTTCCTGAAGCGTCAACTGTATCGTCAAGCGACGCGGCCAATACTTTAGGCGTTAATCCTTCAGACATTAAGACGTTGGACAACAGCGATAATGCGGAAGTCGGCGAAGAGCGTGCGCCCGAGGATGTAAGCGAGTCGGATGCGGCTGAGCTTACGGAAAACAACCGCAGGGCTGTTTTAATCCTGCCCGTGATCGCGATTAAGTCAGACGGAATTTATTTATTCAAGATAAAGGTAGACGTATCGCTTATAGGCCAGAGATTGTTCTTCAACGCATTTAAGCAGACTGGAGCCAATTCCCCGAATGCGGGTATTTTAAAGTCAACTTCAGCTGCTGCTGACGATAACGAGAACGATATAACTCATGAAGGCGGCTATGTATTCTTTGACGACGATGGCAAACAGATAAACGAAGTGCCGGAGAACGGCGAGGTGAACGTCGCTGTAAAACTTAAAGCCGGAAGCACTTACGCGCCGATAGCTTCTGTTGCTTCAGAGAATGATAATGATGATGATGATGACAATGCCACAAGCTCGCACAGCTCAAGCTCCAACTGCTCGTTAGGCTTCGGCGGCCTTGCTGCGTTATTAGCGTTAGGCTTTATTGCTTCAAAGCGCAGATTTTAAAATTTATAATTAATTTTAAATTTTAAAAATTATTCCCGTAAAGTTTATAATAGCTTTACGGGAATTTTTATATTTATTTATATTTTATAATTATAAAGGGTTGATGATGATTTATGAAAATCCGCAAAGATTTTACGTTCGACGCGGCGCATAACTTAATAAAATATCACGGCAAGTGCGAAAGGCTGCACGGCCATACTTATAAATTAGCTGTGATACTTGAGGGCTCTATAGCACAGGACGGCGAGGACATGATTATAGATTTTTGTGAAATATCAAGCATAGTTAAATCAAAAATTATTTCGCGTTTGGATCATTGCTATATAAATGATTTAATTTCACAGCCGACCGCCGAGAATATTGCGCTCTGGATTTGGCACGAGTTAGAGCATGATTTAGAGCGTGAAAATTGCCGCCTCTTTGAGATAAGACTCTGGGAGACGGCAACAAGCTGCGTAATTATTAACCGCGAAGATATTAATTAAAATTTAAAATTATTCGCGCCGTCTTTGACGAAAGTGTTATAAATAAATTTAATCGCCCGCTCGAAGTCGTCGTTGGCAACGCCGATCATGATGTTTAACTCGCTCGCGCCCTGGTCGATCATTCTAATATTAATTCTTGCGTCAGCCAGAGCCGAGAAAATTTTTGCGGCCGTTCCGGTCTGGGACTTCATGCCCCGGCCGACGACTGCGATTAACGACAGGCCGGCTTCAACTTCAAGCGTGTCCGGCTCAACAAGCTGGGCAATGCGGCGAAGCACAGTCTGCTCTTTCTCAACAAAATTTGCCTCGCTGACTATAACCGTCATTGTGTCAATTCCGGAGGGCATATGCTCAATCGGGATATTATTTTCCTCGAAAGCCTGCACGACTTTTCTGAAAAATCCGACTTCACTGTGCATTAAGTCTTTCGCTATGACTATCGAG
>JAFSNU010000087.1 GCA_017447325.1 Synergistaceae bacterium
CGCGGAATGCTCGTCTTTTGATTTTCGTCAACTATAATATTGCCGCGCTTCGTAACGTCGAGGCCTTTTGTCGTCTGAGCCATTAACGGGTTGCTCTCGTTGCCGAGTGCTATAATCGCAGCGTCGATGTCCAAAATATGCTCAGTACCCGGCTTGGCTACCGGCTTACGTCTGCCTGACTCGTCCGGCTCGCCGAGCTCATAGCTTAACAACTCAACGCCCTTTAAAAATCCTTTCTCGTCGCCGATAAATCTTGTCGGGTTCTCTAAGAAATGGAAGTCAACGCCCTCTTCGATTGCGTGTTCGACCTCTTCAGCTCTTGCCGGCATCTCCGCTCTTGTGCGTCTATAGACACAGTAAACGTGTTCGGCTCCGAGTCTTAACGCCATGCGTGCGCCGTCCATTGCAACGTTGCCGCCGCCGAAGACCGCTACGTTCTTGGCCGGATATAAAGGCGTGTCCGCATGCTCTACGTCATAAGCTTTCATTAAGTTTGCGCGGGTTAAATACTCGTTCGCGCTGAAGACGCCGATTAAATTCTCGCCCTCGATGTGTAAGAACTTGGGAAGTCCTGCGCCAGTGCCGATAAACGCCGCGTCAAACCCCTCGCTGTCGAGTAACTGCTCGAGCGTCTCAGTGCGTCCGACCAAGAAGCTTGTTTTAAATTTAACGCCCATCTTCTTTAAGTTCTCAACTTCTTTTGCCACTATTTCTTTCGGAAGTCTGAACTCAGGAATGCCGTAGACCATAACGCCGCCGGTCTTCTGGAACGCCTCGAAGACTGTTACGTCATGTCCTGCGCGTCTCGTGTCAGCTGCGACTGTCAAGCCGGCCGGGCCCGAGCCGATGACTGCAACTTTCTTGCCGGTATCTTTCGCCGGTTCAGGAACTGTGATTTTATTATTATTGCGCTCCCAGTCTGCTACAAATCTCTCAAGGCGTCCGATTGCGACGGCCTTTTCAGGAGCTTTAAGCATCTTGCCGACCGTGCAGTAGCTCTGGCACTGTTTCTCCTGCGGGCAAACGCGTCCGCAGATCGCCGGAAGTAAATTCGTGCCTTTGATAGCGTCAACGGCAGCTTTAAAGTCGCCTTTCTGAATGTGGCCGATAAATTCAGGAATATGTACGCTGACCGGGCAGCCTTTCATGCACGGAGCATTTTTGCAGTTCAAGCATCTCTCTGCCTCGAGGCGTGCCTGAGCCTCGGTGTAGCCTAACGCAACTTCTCCCATCTCATGAGCGCGTTGAATCGGATCGCGGGACGGCATCTCCTGAGCCGGAATTGCGGCGCGGTCTTTAGGCGTTAAAGTCTTGCCCTCGAGTTCGCTCTGGAGCTTTACGGCCTCTTCGTTTAACATCTCTGTTGTCTTATGCATAATTCTTCACCTGTTTAAAATTTAAAATTAATTAAGGCCGATGCGGCACTTGTGGTCGCGCTCTTTCGCTTTCTGATAGTCGGCCTGCTCGCGCGGCTTGAACGAGGCCATGCGCTTCATCATGTTGTCGAAGTCAACTTTGTAGCCGTCGAACTCCGGGCCGTCAACGCAGACAAATTTTGTCTCGCCGCCGACTGTTACGCGGCAGCATCCGCACATGCCCGTTCCGTCGATCATAATCGTGTTCAAGCTCGTCGTAATAGGAATGCCGAAAGGACGCGCGGTCTCAACGCAGAACTTCATCATGATGCCGGGGCCTATCGAGACTATCTCACGCGCCGCCGGATTTAATTTCTCGCAAAGTTCTTTTAACGGCTCTGTGACAAGTCCTTTGCGGCCGTAGCTGCCGTCGTCAGTCACGACTATTAACTCGTCAGAATTTGCCTTCATCTCGTCCTCGAGAATTAATAAATTCTTGCTTCTCGCGCCGATGATAGTAATTACATGATTGCCGATTGCATGATTGGCCTGAACGATCGGGAACAACGGAGCAACGCCGATGCCTCCGCCGACGCAGATGACTGTGCCGGGCTTGCCGTCAGCTTCTTCAAATTTCTGAATGTGCGTGGGCGTTCCCAACGGTCCGACGATAACGGGAATCTCGTCGCCGACTTCGAAGTCAGCAGCGAGCTTGTAAGTCGAAGCTCCGACGGTCTGGAAGACGATTGCGATCCATCCCTCTTCTGCGTTCGCGTCAGCTATAGTCAGCGGGATACGCTCGCCGAAGTTGTCGTCAATCTGGAAAATAATAAACTGTCCGGCCTTGCGGTTACGCGCGATCTCCGGCGCCATGACTTTGAAATAAAAAACGTCCTGACCTCTCTCAACGTCGTTCGAGAGACGGCGCTTCTCTAAAATCTTGTGCAAAAAAAATTCCTCCCTCAAGATGATTTAATTTAAATTTATTTTTAAATTAATTATAGACTTGTAAATAATAATTCATTTCGATTTAAAAAACAATGTTAAAGAATAATTATAAATTTTTTAGTTAAGCTATATATAAAGGAAGAAGTTTTTATTATGTTATAATGCGTTAGATTTTGTTTAAATTAAAATTAGATTAGGAGCAATCAGAGACTTGGAGTTTAGAGATTATTTTATACGTGATGAATTATTAAAGGCTCTCGACGGGAAAAATTTTACAGAGCCGACGCCCGTTCAGCAAAAAGTTTTAGATATTAAATATTATGACAGGGACATGATAGTCAGAGCACGAACCGGCTCGGGGAAGACGCTTGCGTTTTTATTGCCTTTACTGCAGGAAATTAAAATTAAAACGCGTGAGCCTGAGATTTTAATTTTAGCGCCTACACGCGAGCTTGCCCAGCAGACAGCGCACGAGGCGGAGTGGCTGACGCATTATTTAAATTTAAATATAGCGTCGTTAGTCGGAGGCATGGATATAGTTTCGCAGCTTAAAGATTTAAAGCGCGGCGCTGCTATTGTAGCCGGAACGCCCGGGCGTGTTAGAGATCACTTAACGCGCGGGAGCTTAAACGCTGAAAATATTAAATGCGTCGTGCTTGACGAGGGCGACTTGATGTTGGACATGGGCTTTAGGGAGGAGCTCGAGGCGATTTTAAATTCTTTGCCTGAGCAGGCTAATAAATGGCTGTTCTCGGCGACTATGCCCGAGGAAGTTAAAAGTTTAGCGAATAATTATTTAAGCAAGCCGCTTGAGTTGTCGCTGGTTGAAGAGGGCGAGCAGCACGAAGATATTTTGCACAGAGTTTATATGATCCCGTCGGGCCGGCACTTCGAGGGACTTGTAAATATTTTAATCTGGGAACATCCGTCAAGAAGTTTAGTGTTTTGTCATACTAAAATGGAGTCGATAGATATTGCGCAAAAATTACAGGACGCGGGTTTCAGCGCGGCGGCTTTGCAGGGCGATATGACGCAGAACGAGCGCAATGCAGTGCTTGCATCTTTTAAGTCAGGCTCTGTGCCTTGTCTTGTTGCGACTAACGTTGCAGCACGTGGCCTTGACGTTGAGGGCGTGTCGCATGTAATTCAGCTTGGCCTTCCTGATGACAAAGAGACGTTTGTTCACAGAAGCGGACGAACGGGACGCGCCGGCAACGAGGGAATTAATTTAATTTTGCTCTCGCCGGTCGAGGCCGGAAAGTTTAAAGCGATGTTAAGAGAGACTAAGATGAAAGTCGAATGGCTTGACGTGCCTGACATACACAGCATACATGCAGTTCAGCGGGATATAACGGAGCAGAATTTATTATCAGCACCGGTTGACGATAATTTTAAAGAATGTTTAGAGTGGGCTGATGAATTATTGTCGAGAGCCGAGCCTAAAATTTTAGTCGCAAAATTGCTTTCGTATTTAATAGCTAAAAGTTCTAAAGGCTATAGTTTAAATCGAGAGCTTGACAAAGAGCGCGAGAGACGAAGCAGAAAGTCCGGAACGTCTAAAATTAATCAGGCTGTTAATAAGAAGCAGGC
>JAFSNU010000088.1 GCA_017447325.1 Synergistaceae bacterium
AAGCTTTTACAGCCTGAGACTTTAACGAGCCGCTGCCCTGCAAATTATTTATATTGCCGGTCAAATTAAAATCTAAATTCGCAGTGCCTGATAAATTGCCTTTCAAGTCCGGCACTCCGTCGGCTAATTTTGCTAAATCTAACGCATCGGCATTAATTTTAAAATTTAAATTATTTTTCGCAATATTATATCCGCCGTTCAACGCTAAATTTCCAAACGGACTCTTTAAATTCAAGCCCGAGAAATTTATATTATCGCCTTTCTTCACAAGCTGCGTGTTTAAATTATTAAAGCTCAAGCCGCCCGCGCTTAAATTATTAGCGTTAATGTCAGCGTTTAAATTGTCCAAATTGCCCGTGACTTTCGCGCTTAAATTATTTAATTTCAATTCGCTCGCGTTTATGCTTGCCGCGCTTAAATTCGCATTTAAATTATTTAAATTGCCGCTTGCTTTAAGATTTATATTATTAATACTCGCGCCGCTTGCGTTTAAATTATTTGCTTTAATCTCAGCGTTTAAATTATTAACATTGCCGGAAATCTTTGCGCTCAAATTATTTAATTTAGCTCCGCTTGCGTTGAAGTTCGGCGAGCTTAAATTAAAATCTATATCAGGATTTTTAGCAGTTAAATTCTTTACGCTGCCCGTTAAATTAACCGGCGAATTATTTAAATTAGCTGCGCCTTTAGTTATGCTTAAAGCATTATTAGCAAACGCGAAATTTAAATTTAAATTATTTAAATTATTTCCCATGGCTGAAAGAGCTGGGCTTGTGATATTGCCGGAGATATTTGGACTTGACGTGCCGCCCTTAATATTTAACGCGCCGGTGACTTTGCCTGATAAATTATACTGCGACGCATCAGGTATCATGCTCGCGACGCGTTTTATATCTAAGTCAACGAGCTTCGCCGTTAAATTTAATTTAGGATTATTTAAGAAATTATTTATATCGCCGGTCAAATAGCCCTGGGCATCTTCAAAATTAAATTTGCCGTTCAAATTTGCATTAGCTGAGTTAGCGAGCTTTAAGTTCGCAATTATATTATTAATTTTATAGCCCTGATAGGCAATATTAGGCGCGTTAAAGTTTATCGTGCCGTTTAAAGAATTTATATTGCCGCTAATATCAACTTTAAACGCTGAGACTTTGCCGGTTAAATCTTTAACAAAGCCTGCGAGATTTGCCGCGCCGCCGTCGAGTTTAATATTTACGTTATTATTATCTAAATTCGCGCTTGCCTCGCCGCTGATGGGAATATTAAAGAGCGAAGCCTGAAGATTATTTATAGTAACTTTATTATTGTTAAAATTAAAATTTGAGTTGACGCGCTCGACAGGATAGCCCGCGAGCTTGCGGCCTTTATAATCTAAACTGCCTGATAGATTTAAATTATTTAAATTATTTGCGCTGCCTTTAGCCGTGAACTCTGAGCTGATGCTGCCGTCGAAGTCGTTTAAATTTAATTTAAAAAATTTTAAGAAGCCCGCAATTTCTTTAAGATTAATCGCCTGAGCCGAGCCGTCAAGATTTAAATTTAAATTCTTTAAATCAACGTCGCCTGTCACGGTCAAAGTTCCTGCGCCGGGCTTTATATTAGCTTTATTAATAATTAATTTGTCGTCATGACGTGATGCGTCGATGTCGCCCGTTAAATTAACGTCATTAAATTTGCTGTCGAGTTTTAACTCTAAATCCTCGCCGCGAAGTGCCGCGCTTATGCTGTCGATGTTTAAAGTTCCGTACTCTGTTTTAATAACGCTGTCGTGAACTATAACGCGGATTAGTCCGGTCATCAATGCCGGCAAGTCCAAACGCGCGTTCAGCTCTTCAGAACTCAAAATTTTTTTGCCGGACTTTAAATCTGAAATTTCTAAATCTTTGAGCGTATAGCCCTTAATGGGATTGCCTGAGATAGCCGAGGCGCTGAGCTCGAGGCCTGCCTGTTTGCTCAAGGCATCTTTGGCCATCTTTAAAACCATGTCGCCGCCGATGTCAGTGAACGCTAATAATCCGCCGACCAAAATTATTATGCCGACTAAGCCGACTAAAATCTTTGAAAATATTTTCCCGCTGCGTCTGCTCATGTAAATATTTGCCTCCGAATTTTAAATCTTTTATAACATTCTAACTTTATTATTTTCCAAATTCAACAAATTAAATTAAAATTTAAACTAAAAATTTTATTGCGAGATGAAAATTTAAATTAAATCATGAATAATATATTTGTGTTCGAGGCGGCGAATATCGCGTCTAAATCAATTTTAAAAGTCATGGCGGCGCATCCCAAGCCCGGGCTTGCAACGCCGCTTGACATTAACGCGCTCGACGGAGTGAATTATAATCAAAAGCTCGACGCGTGCATGGCATTAATACCGTGCTTCATTAACTGCGTGTCCATAGGCATAGAGACGGCAGAGCTAAAGCCTGAAGATTCGTTCACGATTTTAAAACCGGCTTTAAGCACCGGCGAACAGGGCGCGTTGTTAGCAAGCAAGGGCGCTGTTAGACTTCGCGGCGAAATATTTCTATTAGGCTTATTGTGCGCTGCTGCTGGAAGACTTAAATCTCAAAAATTAAATTTAACACGCATGGCGTTGACTCTCACGGCCTCGTCATTCGTTCGGGGAATTTGCGAGCGTGAATTGTTTACTATTATAAATGAAGAAGATGTTAAAACTCCCGGGCAGCGAGCTTATTTAAGATTTGGAATCGAGGGCTTGAGAGGCGAGGCGGAGCACGGCTATTCTTTGTCGTTAAGAGCGGCGGGCTTGTTAAGCAATATTAAAGACACTCACGGCCATTTGAATTTTAGAGAGCTTGCGGTGCATACTTTAATTTATATAATAGCTGAGAACGGCGGCGACACTTGCATTGCCGCGCATAACGGGATAGACAGATTAATTTACTCGCAAAACGAGGCAAGAAATATTTTAAATAATTTAAGCGAGTTTAATTTAACAAGTCTTGAAGATGTGAGCAAGCTTGATAAATATTTCAGAAAATTCGGGATAAGCCCGCGGGGCAGCGAAATTATTTTAGAGTCTGCACTGTGCATAATGGGGTTGAGCGGCTATGAGCTTAAATAATTCTAAATTTCTTCCGGTATCACGCGAGGACATGAACGCCCGAGGCTGGGACGAGTTAGATTTTTTATATATAAGCGGCGATGCGTATGTAGATCATCCGTCGTTTGCTCCGGCGTTAATTTGCAGATTGCTTGAATCTCGCGGCTATAGAGTCGGAATTATCGCACAGCCGGAATGGCGTAATAATCTTGAAAGTAATTTTATGAAGATGGGCAAGCCTAAATTAGCTGTATTAATCGGCGCGGGAAATTTGGATTCAATGCTCGCGAAACTTACAGCAAATAAGAAAGTCCGCAACAAAGACGCGTACTCGCCGGGCGGCAAGATAGGCTTGCGGCCTGATCGAGCGACGATAGTTTATAGTCAGATTGCAAAGA
>JAFSNU010000089.1 GCA_017447325.1 Synergistaceae bacterium
CATGACCCGCAACTAAATTTACTTTCAGCAAAACTTTATTGCCAGGCTTAACAAATTTTGCCATTCCGCCGAGACTATCGACCGCACGTTTTACAGCTAAATCAATTTCAGCCTGATTATAATTATTTTGCTTAATTAAAATTACTTTATCATTCATCTTAAATTTAAAACTTTAAGCTTTGCCCCCGTACGCCCGCGCCGCGTCAAGTTTCTTATTTCTGAAATAAAGCGCAGCGTCAGCCGCAACCATTAAGAAATTTATACTATACGGGATCAATAAAAATCCTGTTATGCCGTCGGCTATTAACACTTTCAAAATTCCCGACGCATAGCCCACAAGCACGACAGCCGAAAATCCAATACTCTTGCCCTTTGCAGTGCGTGAACGCCAAGATTTTATTAACGACAAAGGCCAAGCCGCGCCGAAACATACCAACATCATCGTCTCAAAAAATTTTGCCCAGTCCATTAAATTACACTCCTTTTATAAATTAATTTTAATTTAAATTTAGCGCAACGACACCCCTCCGGACTCTTCGAGGCCACCTCAAAGGCTTCACCCCTCTGTCACTGCGTGACATCTCCCCTTACAGGGGCGACGAGAGCATTTTTAATTATAATTTACGTCAGCGCCGAATATCTTCCGGCCATGCTCTGACTTATTAACTTATCGCCCGTTAAATTTATTAAACACATCTGCAAATTTACAAAGTCGAGGCCGCTCTTGCTTAATATATCGTCGAAAGTCATATTATTTCCCTTCTCGATTATCGCAAGGACTTTCTGCTCGTCCGGCGTGAGCTTCGCTAAATTATTATTATTAACATTATTACTAACTTGCGAATTATTATCAAAATTAAGCATTAACTGACCGTGAGCTCCGCCTATAGACTTTATAAATTCATTTACGTCAACTAAGGCATGCGCTCCGTCTCGAATTAAATTATTAGTGCCTCGGCTCATCTCGTCGCTTATGCGCCCCGGGACGCTCCAGATTTCACGCCCTGCTTCTGTCGTCAGCTTCGCCGTCCCCATCGCTCCGCCGTCAACAGGCGACTCAACGACGACAGTCCGGCTCGCCATTCCCATTATAATTCTGTTG
This sequence comes from Synergistaceae bacterium, assembly GCA_017447325.1. GTDB lineage: Bacteria > Synergistota > Synergistia > Synergistales > Aminobacteriaceae > JAFUXM01. Next base: position 1,103 of record JAFSNU010000089.1, read on the forward strand.
CGCTCGGGAAAATGCCACTGCTCGCCTTTCGTCCCGAACGGATATTCAGTCACTAAAGCTCCGTGCTGAGCAATCTCACTAAATAACTGCCGATGCTCCGACGGATAAACTATATCAAGCCCAGTTCCCATTACAGCAACCGTAAAGCCGTTCTCCTCAAGGCATCCCATATGCCCCGCCTCGTCAATCCCTTTTGCCCCGCCGCTTATCACCGCAAAGCCGACCTTAGCTAAAGCCCGTCCCAAGCTCTCAGCTATACTATGGCCGTAATTGCTGCACCGCCTCGTGCCGACTATAGCAACAGACTTAACAGTCAAATTTGCTAAATTCTCAGGCTCAGCACTCATCACGTAAAGCCCTATCGGCGCGTCTTTAATTTCTTTCAGCCTCGTCGGATATTCATGGCTCTCAACGTGAATAAATCTCGCATTAAATCTATTGATTTTATCAAGCTCGCGCTCCGGCCATGAATTATCAATTAATAAATCATTTAACCGCTTCTGCACCCCGGGCTTTAAGCCTATCTTCTCCCAGAGCTCGAGATTATTATTATTAAATAAATCTTTCGCGTCATAGCCCTTTTTCAGCAAATAAAACGAGCTGATATTTGCCTGCGCCGCGTTTAATAATATTGCCGCCCTAAATAAATCATCCATTTCTAAACTCGCATAAATCTAATTTGCTTTAAACTTTCAAACTCTTAAACTTGCATAAATCTAATTTGCCTAACGGGCATTGCTCGCAGTTCGCTTTACGCGCAGTGCATAACGCCCGTCCGTGTTCGATCATGTTGACATGTCCGCCTAAATATCTTTCAGGCTCGACCTCGTCCTCAAGCATTAAGCTTATATTTTCAGCTATAGTATTAGCAGGAACAAGGCCGATGCGTTTAGATATGCGGCTTATATGCGTGTCAACCGGAAACGCCGGGACTTTCAAATCAAACATCATCACGCACGCCGCTGTCTTCGCTCCGACGCCGGGCAAGCCCGTCAAATATTTGCGAATTTCATTACGCTCTCTGTTCGCAAGCTCTTTAATCGAGTACTCGCCGAAGTCTTGTTTAATAATCTCTAAAATATCCAAAATTCTCCGCGACTTAGTCGGCGCAAGTCCCGCAGGCCTTATAGCATCCTCAAGCTCTCTTATATTTCTGTCAGCCACATCATCCCAGCTTTTAAATTTATCTTTCAGGCGCTTAAACGCCGCGTCACGGTTTTTATCGTTCGTGTTCTGAGATAACACAGTCAGGATTAATCCGTCCAACGGCTCGTCATGGCCAAGCTCCGGCTGCCGCTCTTCATTATGATATAACTTTTCAAGCTCGTTTAATATTAAATTAATCCAGACTTTTAAATCATTCATGCTTCTTGCCGACCTGCTTCTCGAGCTTTAAACTATCATCAAGCATCTTCTTTAAACGCGCCTTCACTAACTTATGCGCCTTGTCAGCTTTAACGCCCGTCAAAATTTCAATGCCGTCGTCTATATTATCAACAGTCCAGATACTAAACTTATTATCTCTCACGGCCTCTATAACTTCGTCGTTTAACATCAAATTACGCGCGTTCGCCGCCGGTATCATCACGCCCTGCGAACCGGTCAAGCCGTCAAGCTTGCAGCAGTCAAAAAATCCCTCGATCTTCTCGTTCACGCCGCCGATAGCCTGCACATTTCCGAACTGATCCACTGATCCAGTCACGCCTATTTCCTGACTTAACGGCAAGTCCGCCAATGCTGAGAGTATGCAGTAAAGTTCAGTTGACGACGCGCTGTCGCCCTCGATGCCGCCGTAATTTTGTTCAAACGCTATTCTTGCAGTTAAAGACAGCGGCATATCCTGCGCATACTTGCGGCCTAAATAGCTCGACAAGATCATCAAGCCTTTATTATGAATCGGGCCGGTCATCTTGACTTCGCGCTCTATATTCACAACGCCCTCTTGTCCCATGAAAACATTTGCAGTGATACGCGAGGGATGGCCAAATCTATAGTCGCTCATCTCTATTATAGATAACCCGTTAATCTGCCCGACTGCCTTGCCGCGAGTGTCAATCCTTAAAGTCTTATTTTTAAATGCGTTTAATAATTTCTCCTGATACAAAGCTGACCTGTAAATCTTTTGTGCTGCAGCCTTTTTGACATGCTCTCTGGTCACAAATTTTTTGCGGCTATTCGACAAACGCGCCCAAGTCCCGGCCTCGATTAATAATTCCCTCAGCTTGCCTAACTCAACGCTTAATAATTCCTGATTCTCGGCCTCGCGCCCCGCCCATTCTATAACTTCAGATAAAGCTCCGGCATCAAACGGCATTAAATTTTCACGCTCGATAATTCCCGCAATGCAACGCGCCATTTTATTCTCGTTCTCCAAATTGCGCGGCATGTCAAAATCAAAGCTCGCCTTGATTTTAAATAATTTTTGAAATTCCGGATCATAATATTTTAATAATTCATAAATGCGATAAGAGCCTATCATTACAATTTTCAAGTTTATTTTCACGGCCTGAGGCTTCAGCGACGCGACGTGAAAAAATCCGTACTGCTCGTCTAAATTCTCAATCACGGACTCGCCGGTACTCAACACGCGTTTTATAGCTTCCCATGACATGTAATTCATCAAAACTTTTTCAGCATCTATAAGCAAAAATCCGCCGTTTGCCTTGTGAATTGCTCCGGCTATAATATGGCTGAAGTCAGTATGCAAATAATTTTGATGACTTTCATACTCTATTTTGCCGGCAATATTCGAGTAAGTCGGGTTGCTCTCGCGGATGACGGGGACGCCCTTTTCGGGGTCGTTGCTCACGAATAAATTTGCGCTGTAACGCGAAAAATCAACATCAGCCGAGTCGTCCCTTGCGGCCGTGATAAATGCGCCGGAATTTTTAATTACATCATTGCTCATGCTGTCCAGCCAGTTTATTAATTTATCATTAAAATTATATTCGCCTTTAATCTCATCGAACAGAGGCGTTATAGCTTCTTTGCAAATCTCAGCTTCCAAATTATTTAACTTCTCTTTTAAATCTTTCTCCATGTCGCGAATAACGCGCAGTCCGGCTATCGTCTCACGGGTGACTTTGTCAGACAAGTCATGATAATATTTCTGCCGCTTTGCGCTTAACTTTTCAAATTCTTCCGGCTCGATCTCCTTTAACTTGCCTCTGACTTTCTTCAACGGGATATTCATAAATCCCTGTGGCGTGCGTTTCAGCGCAAAACTATTCTGCTCGGCTTTAGCTTTTAAATCGCTCATTATTGCATCAGCATTTTCCTGAAAATCTCTAACTAATTTAGCTTTTGCCGCGTCATAGTCAGCCTGTTCAAAGGCCTTGCCTATTGCAGACTTTAACTCGTTTAATAAATTCTCTAAATCTTTAACAAGTTTTTTGCCCTGTCCCGCCGGTATATTTAAAGCAACAGGCTGCGAAGGCTCTTCGAAATTATAAACATAAAGCAAGTCGTCAGGAGTTTTTAAACTTGCCGCAAGCTCTTTTAATCTCTCAAGCGCATAGCTCGTCCTGCCGCTGCCGGGCTCTCCGGCTATAAATATATTATAGCCGCAGTTTTCCGCAGGAACTGCAAGGCCGAAATCTATTGCTTCCGCCGCGCGTTCCTGTCCTATCAAATTATTATTTAAATCTAAATCTTTTATATCAAAATCCCGAGCCTTAATTTTCCATTCAGCCGGTTTCTTAATCTTTTTTAAATTTTCTGGCTTTAATTTTAATTTCAAGTTTAATTCCTGCCTTTAAAATTTTTCATCTCATAATACTAAAATTTTTAATTTAAATAAATCGCGCAATTCACTTAAAATTTTAATTAAGCAAACTTAAAGCCATAAAAATTTTTAATCAAGCAACGCACTCAAAAATTTTACGCAAGCAAATTAAAATTTTTAATTCAGCAACTCGCAAGCTTAAAGCTTTAAAAATTTTTCACACAAACAAAGTACAAGCCTCGCAGAGCCGCAAGCCTAAAAATTTTTAATTAATCAACGCCTCAAAATTTTACGCAAGCAAATTGAATTTTTTAATTAAGCAACTCGCAAACCTCGCAGAGCTGAGATAAAACTTCGCAAATATCTTTATTAATGCAAATAGATTTATCTTTAATCTCAGCCGGAGCGTAAGCCTCGTTCAAGTTCACGCAAGCATAACGCGCTTCCGGCCATTCCAAAGTCATTTCCTGAAACGGAAATTTTATTATGCTCGGCGTGTTCATGCCCGTGCCGATCTCCCAGAATAAAACTTTTTTATCATGACGCTGCTCCAAAAAATTTACGTAACGCTTGGCCGCGTCATGCCAGCCTTGATCTTCGACAAACGTCATGTCCGTCCGCAAGTTCATGCTCATGACTTCGCCGCAAACTGGGCAGTGCGGGATTAATTTTTCATCAACTTTCATGTCATGCTGCGAGTTAAATAATTTATAAATTATTTCTTTATTATCATAAGTCTTTTGATGACACGGCACGCTGCACTGAAATAATCCGTAATCGCCCTGCGTGTAAAATAATCTTGACTTGTCGAAGCCAGCTCGTTGGAAACAATGATCAACGTTAGTAGTTAAAACAAAATAATCTTTGCTCTCAACTAATTTTAATAAATTCTCGTAAACAGGCTTTTTGTCTTCAGGCTCCAAATATCTATTAATCATAATATGCCTGCTCCAGTACGCCCAGAACTCGCCAGCGCTTTCGAATTTGCAGAATCCGCCCGAGTACATGTCATTAAATTTATATTTGGCCGCGAAGTCCGCAAAATATTTTTCAAATCTCGCTCCGTTGTAAGTATAACCGGCTGATGTTGACAAGCCCGAGCCCGCGCCTATTATCACAGCCTCGCAGTTATTCAAAGCTTCACGCAATAAATTAATTCCGTCCGGCGTGTCACAGGCCGGAGCCCTGCGCATGAATTTCATTTATCTATTCGCTCCTAATCTTTGTCCGTGATTATAAATTTTTTAGTAATTTTCTTGACTTCCTTAATCTGCGCCGGCAGACGCCTCTTCGACGAGATTAATACGCCGTCATCGTCGAGCCTGCCCAGGCTGCGCTGCTTATTTCTTGACTTGCCGTTCTCGTCCCTGTAGCTTGTAACTTCAATTAAATATATTGCATTATTTATTTTTCGTTTTATAATAATGCTCATGCAAAGCTCCTTTACATAAAATTTTAAAATAAATTTCAGAATTTTTTAAATTATAAACTTTTCCCAGTTTTTCAACTACATTTTCAACTACAAACGCATTAAAATTTTTCAGTAATCATAACTATTTATCTCATGCCTTAAAAAAATAAACTGCACGCAAAATTTTAAATTTTAAAATATTAAAATTTAAACTTAATTTCACGCGCATAATCGCTCAAAAATTTTGCCGTGTAGCCTTTATTTAATTTTATAATCTCCTGCGGCGTACCCTGGGCGATTAAATATCCGCCCGCGTCTCCGCCTTCCGGCCCTAAATCTATAATATAATCAGCTGAGAGCAGAACGTCCAGATTATGCTCAATAAATATTACAGTGCTGCCGTGATCTACTATTCTATGAACTATTTCTAATAATTTCTTGACGTCCGTGTAAAATAATCCGGTCGTGGGCTCGTCGAGCAAATATAAAGTTTTTGAACTAAATTTCTTTGATAATTCTTTTGCGAGTTTAACGCGCTGAGCTTCGCCGCCTGAGAGCGTCAACGCCGACTGGCCGAGCTGTATATATCCAAGTCCCGCGTCGGCGATTAATTTTAATTTATTTAAAATTCTGGGAATATCTGCAAAGAACTCGCAAGCCTCGCTCACAGTCATATTTAAAACGTCGGCTATGCTTTTATCTTTAAATTTGACTTCAAGCGTCTCGTGACTGTAACGCGTGCCGCCGCAGACTTCGCAGTCAGAATAAATATCAGGCAAGAATAACATAGAAATTTTCATAGAGCCCGCGCCGTGACATGCCTCGCAGCGTCCGCCCTTGACGTTGAAGCTGAATCTGCCAGCGTTATAGCCGCGAATTTTAGCTTCCGGCAAATTAGCGTAAAACTCGCGTATTAAACTAAACACGCCTGTATAAGTCGCCGGGTTAGATCTCGGAGTCCGGCCTATCGGACTTTGATCAACTAAAACTATATTATCAAATAAATTATTGTCTATAATATTTTCAAATTTGCCCGGCTTTAATCTAAAATCTTTATCAAGCTTGCGCCGTAAGCCTTTATATAAAACTTCGTATAAAAAACTGCTCTTGCCCGAGCCCGATACGCCGGTCAGACAAGTAAACACTCCCGCCGGAATTTTCACGTCAATATTCTTTAAATTATTATGAGCCGCGCCCTTGACTTCAAGCCAATTTTTAATCTCGCGGGCAGGCCTCGCAGAGCTTGAACTTGCGCTTCTCACAATTCCCGTTGCCTCGCCCCGTAAATAAGGCCCTGTTAAATTATTAGAGTTCGACAAAAATTCGTCATAGCTGCCCTGCTGCAAAATTTTGCCGCCGTTAATACCGGCTTCCGGCCCTATCTCGATTAACGCGTCCGCCGCCTGCATCGTCTCTCTGTCATGCTCAACTACAACAACAGTGTTGCCCAGATCGCGTATAGATTTTAGAGATTTAATTAATCGCTCAGTGTCCCGCGGGTGAAGTCCGATAGTCGGCTCGTCTAAAACATAAAGCACTCCGCTTAAATTTGAGCCTATTTGAGTTGCAAGCCTTATGCGCTGGCTCTCACCGCCTGAGAGCGTGTCCGCACGGCGCAACAAACTTAAATAGCCGACGCCGACGTCCACTAAAAAATCTAAACGTTTATTAATCTCAAGCATAACCTGCCCGCTAATCTCAGCGTCGCTCTTCTTTAATTTCAAATTCTTCATCACGCCAGCTAATTTTTCAACAGGCATTGAGACTAAATCGCCGATGTTATAATCATTAATCTTGACGTTCAAAGCTTCAGGCCTTAATCTCAAGCCGTGACATGACCTGCAAATATCTTCCTCGCGGTAATTCGCCAGTTCTTCCTGAACGGCCTCGCTCTCGGTCTCAGCGTATTTAGCCTCAAGCCACGCTGATAATCCCTCATAACGTCCCATATAAGGCCTCGCGAAGTCTCCCGTGTCAAAAATCATGCTGACTTTGTCATCGCCGCTGCCGTTCCAAATAAAATTTTTAATCTCCTGCGGCAAGTCCTTATATTTCACGCTCAAATCCCATTTATACTTTTCAGCAAATAATTTCAGCTTAGTCAATATATAAGGCTTTGACTTCCAAGCTATAACCGCGTTGTCAAGTATCGAACGTTCGGGGTCGATAACTAACTCCTCGCTAAAATGCTCGTGACTTCCCAAGCCTCCGCAGTCCGGGCAAGCTCCGAAAGGATTGTTGAACGAAAATAGCCGCGGCTCGATAGCAGGCATGCCTATACCGCAGTCGGCGCAAGCGTAATTCTCCGTCATCACATACTCGCGTTTATTCTCCGGCGCAATCAACACGTAGCCCTCGGGGTCTGAAAGCTTTAATGCGGCCTCGACTGACTCGGCAATGCGGCTCCGTCTGTCCTCGCTGACTTTCAGCCTGTCTATAACGACTTCGATATTATGACGTTTATTCTTGTCGAGCTTGATATTATCGTCGAGCCACAAAATTTCCCCGTCAACGCGAACTCGCGTATAGCCCTTGTCGCTCAGCTTGCCCCAAAGATTTTTGAACTCGCCCTTCTGACCTTTCACTATGGGCGACAAAATTTCAAGCTTCAAATTATTATTATCTTCTAATATATATGCGACGATCTCGTCGAGCGAATGACGATGCACGGGCTTGCCGCACTTGGGACAATAAGGCACGCCGATGCGACCGAATAATAATCTTAAATAATCATAAATCTCTGTGACAGTGCCGACTGTTGATCTTGGGTTGTGTCCCGTTCCCTTCTGTTCAATGCTTATAGCAGGCGACAGGCCGGATATTTCGTCAACGTCCGGCTTCTTCTGCGAGCCTAAAAACTGCCGTGCGTACGCGCTTAAACTTTCGACATAACGCCTTTGACCCTCAGCGTATAACGTATCGAACGCAAGCGAACTTTTGCCCGAGCCCGACGGCCCTGTTATAACGACAAGCTTACCGCGCGGGATGTCAACGTCAATATTCTTTAAATTATGCTCGCGAGCTCCGCGAATTTTTATGAAATCTATTTTAATCAGCTCCTAAATTAAATTAATTTAATTTTATAATAAAATCACTTTAAATTTATTCGTAGTCGTCCGGGTGAAGCACACCCCCCGGTCTGCTTACGCAGCCAGCCCCCCTTACAAGGGAGCCAAGGTCAGAGCCTGAAAGGTCGGAGGGGGTGTTGCTTTTCAAGTTTATTTGCTATAAATTTAATTTTAAATCAAAAATTTAATACGTGAAAATACAGTTTAAAATTAAAAATCTTACATGCTATAATAACTAAAATTTTTAACAAATCAGGAGGCGTTGTGTTAGCATGAAGAAGTTTATTTTAGCGTTACTGGTCTGTTCTTTATTTGTCAGCGTTGCCTTTGCAGAGGACGCAAAGTTTCACATCGGCATCGTGACGGGCACGGTCTCACAGTCTGAGGACGATTTGCGCGGCGCGGAGCTTATGATCGCGAGATACGGCGACACGGCAAAGGGCGGAATGATCACGCATCTTACTTATCCCGACAACTTCACGTCCGAGGCCGAGACGACTATATCACAGATCGCAGGGCTTGCTGACGACCCGTTGATGAAAGTCATAGTAGTAAATCAGGCAATCCCCGGCACTACTGAGGGCTTTAGAAAAGTCCGCGAGAAGAGGCCTGATATTTTGTTGTTCGCAGGTCAGCCTCACGAGGACCCGGCGATAATCACGGCGGCGTCAGATTTGGCCATAATGGTTGATAATATTAGCCGCGGCTATTTAATCCCGTTGGGCGCAAAGAAATTAGGCTCGAAGACTTTCGTTCATGTTTCATTCCCGAGACATATGAGCATGGAAGTTTTAGGCCGCAGACGCGTCATAATGGAAGAAGCCTGCAAAGATTTGGGAATTAAATTCGTATTTGAAACCGCTCCTGATCCCACGGGTGATGTCGGAGTTGCCGGAGCTCAGCAGTATATACTTGAAAGTATGCCGACTTGGATCGAGAAATACGGCAAAGATGCGTCATTCTTCGCAACTAACGACGCGCATGTTGAGCCGATGTTAAGACAGATTGTTAAATACGGCGGAATTTTCGTCGAGGCCTCGCTGCCTTCGCCTGTCATGGGTTACCCGGGCGCGTTAGGAATTGACTTGTCGAAAGAGAGCGGCAACTGGCCGGCGATCTTGAAGAAAGTTGAAGATGTCATAGTAGCTCAGGGCGGAGCTGAAAGACTGGGAACGTGGGCTTATTCATACGGCTATACTAACAGCGCGGCTCTTGCGGAGTTCGGCAAACGCATAGTCGAGGGCAATGCTAAAGTTGACAGCATGAAAGATTTAATAGCGTGCTACAACGAGTTCACGCCTGGCGCGGGCTGGAACGCCAGCTATTATACCGACGCGGGAACGGGCGTTCGCAATAGAAAAATGGTCATGGTCTATCAGGACACTTATATCTTCGGCAAAGGCTATTTAGGCTTGACCGGCGAGGAAGTACCTGAAAAATATTACGGCATTAAATAATTTTTAATAAATAATTTGTAACTGGAGGCGTTTTAAGTTATGAAGTTTAAGTCATTATTGCTTGCGCTGTTAGCTTGCGTGTTAGTGATCGGCTCGGCTTTCGCGGCTGATTTGCCCAATGCTGACGCGTTAAAAGATGCAGTGAAAGATGCTGCAAAAGAGGCTGTGAAAGAGGGCGTTAAAGAGGCTGTTAAAGACGCAGTGAAAGCTCCGGCAAAATTTCATATTGGAATTATGACGGGAACAGTCTCGCAGAGTGAGGACGATCTGCGCGGCGCGGAATTATTAATTAAGAAGTACGGCGACGCGTCGAAGGGCGGAATGATCACGCATATTACATATCCGGATCAGTTCATGTCCGAAATGGAGACGACTATCACCCAGCTTGCCGGACTTGCCGACGACCCGCTCATGAAAGTAATAGTAGTAAATCAGGCAGTGCCAGGCACGACCGAGGGCTTTAGAAGAGTGCGCGAGAAGAGACCGGATATATTATTATTCGCCGGCGAAGCTCACGAGGACCCGGGCGTTATAACTTCAGCCGCTGACTTGGCAATTAACGCTGATAATATCGCACGCGGCTATACTATACCGTTAGCAGCGAAAAAAATGGGCGCGGACACTTTCGTTCATATTTCATTCCCAAGACACATGAGCTATGAGACGTTAGGCCGCAGACGCGCGATAATGGAAGAGGCCTGCAAAGATCTTGGCATTAAATTTGTATTCGAGACCGCGCCTGATCCCACGGGCGATGTCGGCGTTGCCGGAGCTCAGCAGTATATACTTGAGAGCATGCCCGCATGGCTTGAGAAGTACGGCAAGAACGCAGCGTTCTTCTGCACGAACGACGCTCACACTGAGCCGTTATTAAGACGCATTGCGGAGCTTGGCGGATATTTTGTTGAGGCAGATTTGCCGTCGCCGCTTATGGGTTACCCGGGCGCATTGGGAATCGACTTAGCAGGCGAGAGCGGAAACTGGCCGGCGATCTTGAAGAAAGTTGAAGACGCGGTTATCGCAGCCGGCGGCAAGGACAGAATGGGAACGTGGGCGTTCTCATACGGCTACACGACCAGCGCAGCACTTGCGGAGTTCGGCAAACGCATAGTCGAGGGCAAGGCGAAGATCGACAGCTTAAAAGATTTAATCGCGTGCTACAACGAGTACACGCCTAACACTAAATGGGGCGCGGCCTATTACACCGACGCAGGAACGGGCGTTAGAAATAAGAAGTTCGTGCTTGTCCGTCAGGATACTTACGTGTTCGGCAAAGGACAGCTCGGCCTGAGCGATGTTGAAATTCCTGAGAAATATTTCAGCATTGGCAAATAAATTTAAAAATTTAAAAATTTAAAATAGCATGATGTTAAGGGAAGTCGCTTTGTCGGCGTCTTCCCTTTTTTAAGTTTAAGTTTAAATTTATATTTTTATGTATGTATATATACG
>JAFSNU010000090.1 GCA_017447325.1 Synergistaceae bacterium
ACATTGACGCGATTGACGGCTTTATCTCAGAGATTAGAAAGTACCGCATTCCCAAGTCTGAAGCAGCAAAGTTCGCTAAAGTTGAGGAGTGCGTCCGCAACGTTGACTGGAGCGGCCTTGAAGACGCCCTGCGGATGTAGATAAATAAAATGCGGAGACTATAACAAGCTTTAGCTCCGCATTTACTATTAAATTCCGTGAGCAGCTTTTAAAGCCACTCGCTTATATCTTGTTTAGATATTTCCCAATTGGTCGTATGCCGTCCTGCGATATTGCAAAAGCGGCAGACCGGCACGGGTTTCGTCAGCCATTTAAAAATTTCACGCTTGCTTATATCTTTATAAATATCTATATAATCGCGTTCAGTTATCTCAACGTTTTTATTAAACTTTTTATTAAAATGATGAACGTGCGCGGCGAAATAACACGGATATAGACGGCCATGCTTTAAAGTTATACATATAGTCGGCACGTGGCAGAGTATAAAATTTTTCCGCATATCCTGCTTACCTGATAAATCTATTGGGAATACACCAAATTTATCTTTTAAATCATCAGTCTCCCAGAAGCAAGTCACGCCGAATTTATCCGCAAGCTCTTTAATTTTATTTTCATCAAGCTTAATAGGATAATGCGAGATCTCTATATAAATTTTATAGTCATGGCACGTCCGCCAAAAATCTTCGCTCATTTGAGTTAACAAAATTCCATTAGTGACTATGTCAATTACTCCATCCGTGAAAATTTCCCGCGCAATTTTAAGCATCGTGTTAATCTCGGGATTTAATAATGGCTCGCCGCCTAATAGTCTTATATTGTCGCACTCGTGATCAAAAATTTCAGCGGCTCTGTTCATGTCGCGCTTAAATTCATCAACGCTTAAAAATTCCGGCTCAGCTATGCAGGAGAAATGTCCGCAGCCCTTGCAGTTTAAATTACAGTGTTCGGCAAGGTGAATATCAAATTGGATTTTGCTCGGCGTTTTCTTTAACGGGAAGCCTAAATAAAATTTAGCAAAAATTTCCGCAGCTCTCAGCTTTTGTCCTAAATTTAATTTTGCTCGTATCTAGTGCGGCATAACTGCATTCCAAATTTTACTTTTAATACTTTGCCTCTTTAAATAAAGATTTTCGCCTTTAAGCCGTGTTCTATTATATCATTTTTCACCGTTTGTCAACCTCGTTTTACATGAAATTTTATTAGTAATTCAGGCGGAAATAATTTTAATATCTCCGCCCGTATTATAACATTATTTCCTAATCTCGCTTAATAATTCCCCGGCTTCGCGCTCGATATTACTCATCCATTCACGCTTAGCTAAAATATAACTCGCGTCTTCAAGCCCTAACTTCTCTATCGCCTGCAAATTAATTTTAACATTCTCAAGCGCAGTCAATAAGCCTGAATACGCATTAATAGCTCCGGCGGCTAAATCGCTTTGAGCGTTCACATTAGACTTATTTAATAAGCTCTTAGCTAAACGCATTATCTCAATGCAATAATCAGCGACATTTTCCGGCGGAACTACAGCTCCCTTATACGCATTATTAATTTCCTGCTTGCGAGCTAATATCTCCTGCTCAGAATTTTTAGGCAGTTTAAACGCCGCCATTACAGCATTATACGCATTATTATCATCCTGCAGTGCGTCAAGAGCTTTATTAATTAAACTATTAGACTTTAATAACGCGTCCTGCACTAAACTTTCAAACTCAGCATATTTAGCCCGGCCTTTAGTTAAGTTGCACAGCATAGAGATTAACGCCGCGCCCATAGCACAGCTCACAGCCGCCGCGCTTCCTCCGCCCGGGGCAGGCATGTCAGAACCTAACTGCTCTAAAAATTCTTTAATGCTTAAATTTTCTATCATTTAAAATAATCCCGTGATCTTTCCGTTCTCGTCAATGTCGATGCTCAACGCCGCAGGTTTTTTCGGCAAGCCTGGCATCGTCATTATCGCCCCCGTCACTGCGACCAAAAATCCCGCTCCGGCTGATAATCTAACCTCACGCACTGTAATTCTAAAGTTAGCCGGACGGCCAATCTTGTCCGCGTCGTCCGACAGCGAGTACTGCGTCTTGGCCATGCATACTAATAAATTATCTTTGCCTAAATCATGAATTAACTTCAAATCCTTTTCGGCCTGAGCTGTGAAGTCAACTCCGTCCGCGCCGTATATCTCGCGGGCGATCGCGTTCATCTTCTCTTTAGGCGTTAAATTCTCGTCGTATATAAATTTAAAATTATTGGGCTGCTCGCAAGCCTTAACAACTTTCTCGGCAAGCTCGCGTCCGCCCTCGCCGCCGTGCGCCCACACGTCAGACAGTGCGAACTCCGCCCCTAACTCACGGCACTTGTCTTCAACAAGCTTTAACTCAGCCTCAGTGTCCAACGGGAATTTATTTATCGCAACGACAACCGGCAATCCAAACTTCTGGATGTTTTCAATATGCTTCTGTAAATTTGGGATTCCTGCTGCTAAAGCTGCTAAGTCTTCAGTCCCTAATTCTGATTTAGCTTTGCCGCCGTGCATCTTCAACGCCCTTACAGTTGCTACTACAACTACCGCGTCAGGCTTTAAATTCGCAAGTCTGCACTTTATATTTAAAAACTTCTCAGCCCCTAAGTCAGCTCCGAAGCCGGCCTCGGTCACTAAATAATCTGCTAACTTCAATCCTAATTTAGTCGCTTGAATGCTGTTGCAGCCGTGAGCGATATTTGCAAACGGCCCGCCGTGAATGAATACAGGCGACCCTTCCAAAGTCTGAACTAAATTCGGCTTTATAGCATCTTTTAATAACACTGCCATCGAGCCAGCCGCGCCTATGTCATCAGCCGTTATCGCTTTATTGTCATAAGTATAGGCTAAAATCATACGGCCAAGGCGTGCCTTCAAGTCCATTAAGTCATTTGCAAGACACAAAATCGCCATGACTTCCGACGCCACCGTAATATCAAATCCGCTTTCCCGCGGCACTCCGTTTAACTTGCCGCCCAAGCCTATAATTATATTTCTTAAAGCGCGTTCATTTAAGTCTAACACGCGTTTAAAGACAATGCGCCTTGGATCAATATTTAACTCGTTACCCTGCTGGATATGATTATCAAGCATAGCAGCACATAAATTATGCGCAGTTGTAATAGCGTGAAAGTCGCCCGTGAAGTGCAGATTAATATCTTCCATCGGTATTACCTGAGCATAGCCGCCGCCCGCAGCTCCGCCCTTAATCCCGAAGCTCGGCCCTAACGACGGCTCTCGTAAAGCTGCCGCAGCTTTCTTCCCTATCTTATTAAGCCCGTCAGTCAGGCCTACGCTTGTAGTAGTCTTGCCCTCGCCGGCCGGTGTGGGCGTTATTGCCGTGACTAAAATTAATTTGCCGTTCTTATTATCCTTTACTTTATTAAATAATTCCCGCGAGACTTTAGCTTTATACTTGCCGTATAATTCTAAATCGTCCGAATCAATTCCCAACTTCGCCGCAACGTCAGTTATTACTTCGGGCTTCGCCGCCTGCGCTATTTCTATATCGCTTAAATACTCTGCCATTAATATCACGCTCACAATCTTTTAAATTTTAAAATTAATTTAAAATAATTTTAAGCATAGTATATAATATTTTGTGATAAATATTAAATAAAGACAGATAGTTCAAGCGAGCGTGTGTGATAACTTTTCTCTCTGCCTTTCAGTCCTAAAATATTAATAAATCTTATTCATGATCCTCCGGCAGCACTTTATTATCTGGATTCTTCAGCCAGTCAACCGCACTGCCTCGATAATTTTTAATCTTATTACGCTTAAATTTAAAATGCTTAACTAAATAACTTGCGACGTCGCTTGCGTGCTTGCCCGTGTTGCAATATAAAATTAATTCTTTATCGCGCGTTATTCCGGCCTGAGCTAAAATTTCTAAAGCTTTATCAACATCTTCTAAATTTATAAGCTTTATAACTTCAGACCTCGGGAAATTTACCGAGCCCTCGATATGTCCGCCGTGAAGCCCCGCCCTCGGAGCTTTGCCGTTAAACACTTCGACAGGCCGGACGTCCACCAGCACAACCCCGGGTTTGTCCTTATTAGCTTTAACATAAGCCTGATCAACATCATTCAAGTGATCAATATGATAATTCCAAGCCGATATAAATCCTGCAATAATAATTGCCGCCGATAAAATTACAAATAACTTCTTCATATTTAAAATACGCTCCCGAACTTAAATTTATAATAATTTATATTATAAACTAAGCGAGTCAAACTTAACGGGCAGCCTTGCATTAATTAATTATTGCTAAACAAAAACTTCAAATATCCAATCAGCACAAATAAAACTACTACTGCGGCGATTACAGTCTGCAGCATGCAAAAATCCGCAAGCCATGTTATATATTTAAAATAATTTACGCTCATCTTAACAGCTATTGCGCTTATCACCAACGGGAACGTGAAGGCTGAGAAGCTCGGCATGAATTTTCCAAAGCATGACTTTAAACAATACACCATGCCTAAAATATAAAATAAAACGCTGCAAGCTAATAACACAAGCATTATATTAAAATCTTTAACTTCAAAGCTTGCCGCATAACCTGCTAACAATAAAGACGCCGGAGCTGCGAATATTACATTAACGGGCTGAGCAGCTTCCGGAATTTCTTTAACTATACAAACTCTATAGCTTACTGCAATTAATAAAATAAAATACGAGACAAATGCGAACCAGAACGCCGCCTGTCCAACGTCTAATCTTCCGGCAGCATCAGCTGACATGCTTGCGGCGGCTATTCCTACATAAACTATAAACCATGACGGGAAGACTTTCTTAATATTAAAATTTTTTAAAAACTTTAACGAGAACCAAACTATTAATAACGCATGAGCTATTAAGCCTGCATACCAGATATAAATTGCTAAAGCTGCATTAAACGGCTTGACATAACCTGCTAATAACATCGTTGCCATTGCAAACGTCGGAAACACGCTCGCCGCGACAGGATTATCAAGCGGCTCTTTGAGCTTTACATTCAGCACAGCTAATTTCAATAAATAAATCACGTAAAGCACCAAGCCAATAGCTCCGCACGCAAGGCGCAGCTCGGGGCTTATGCTCTGCAATAAATTTCCCAGCGCGAACAACGCTAATATTAATCCCGCTATGGGCATCGGATATTTCTTCAGAAATTCCATGTTAAAACTCTCCTTTAATTATTTAAATATAAAATAAACGCGTGCGCAAAATTCTTTAATTTTATAAATTAAATAAGCTTAAATTATAAATACAAAGCCTAATTCTTTACATTGATTATTATAAAATTTCTAAATCAAATTATGCTATACTGTTTTTAACTTAATTTAAATTAATTTTAAATTTTGGATTGAGGGGTAAGAGCATGTCTGAAAGTGGAAGTGAAAAGCGCAGCAAAGTTTTTAACGTTCCGAATACGTTGAGCCTCGTGCGCGTGTTCCTTGCGCCGCTGGTTCTGTTATTCCTGACAATACGCATAACCGCGCCCGTGAAATTTCTCGATAATTTTAATTTGATAGAAACGCCGAGCTGGGGCGACGTACTCGCCGGAGCTGTGTTCATCGTCGCCGCAATCACCGACAGCTTGGACGGCTATATCGCACGCAAGCACAGGCTCGTTACAACGTTAGGCAAATTTATTGATCCATTAGCCGACAAAGTTTTAGTCATCGCTGCCATGATCGCGCTCGTTGACCTGCACAGAGTTCCGGCTTGGATAGTTTTAGTTATAATTACGCGCGAATTTGTAGTAACCGGATTAAGATTAGTTGCCGCAGCTGAGGGCGTCGTCATAGCAGCGTCTAAAGGCGGCAAAATTAAAACAGTCTTTCAGATTATCGCGCTGTCCATGCTCATACTGCAAGTCCCGGGCGGAATGTTCGTAATGTGGATCGCTATGATCTTGACAGTCTGGAGCGGCATGGAGTACTTAATCAACGGCAGCAAATTATTAATAAATGCTTGAGGCAGTTTTAACCGGAATAGCTTTAGCAATGGACGCGTTCGCCGTGTCAATCTGCGCCGGTGCTTGCGAGAAATTTTATTTAAGACAGACCGCGTTGAAACTCGGCGCGGCTTTCGGCCTATTTCAGTTCATGATGCCGTTAATAGGCTGGGCAATGGGCGACTTCGCGCAAAAGTTTTTTCAAAATTTTGCGGCTTATTTAGCATTTATAATTTTATTATTAACCGGCTTGAACATGATTTACGATTATTTTAAATCACGCAATAAAGATTTAAATAATTTTAACAATCCCGCAGGCTCGCTCAAGATTTTAATTCCGGCAGCAATGGCGACGAGCATTGACGCTCTCATGATAGGCGCAGGTTTCGCATTGGCTGATATGTCAGTTTTAAATCTTGCAGCCGCCGCCGGAGTTTTGACGTTTATAATCTGCTTTGCGGGCGTGTATTTAGGCCGTGCATTAGGCTCGAAGTTCGGAAACAAAGCCGGACTGCTCGGCGGAGTTGTTTTAATTTTGATTGGCGTTAATATTTTAGTTAAATAATTAATTTGTGTATAAGCGCACTATAAGATCAACGAAGTGCGGGATGAAAAATAAATTTATTAAGAAAGGGGTCCAGGGT
>JAFSNU010000091.1 GCA_017447325.1 Synergistaceae bacterium
ATATTCCGCCGCCGGCAAGCATATTAGCAAGTTTAGCTATGTGCGTCGCGTAGCCTATCGGATCATTAAACGGCTGAGTGAAATTCTTCGTGACTAACACCGCAAAATTTGTGTTATTAGACTTCTTATTTTTCAAGCTGTGGCCGTTCACAGTCACTAAATTATGCGATTTATTAAATTCTGAGACTACAAAGCCTGACGGGTTCATGCAAAACGTCCGGCAGCGATCATCAAAAGTTTTAGTATTATATAAAGTCTTGACTTCGTAAAATTCCCGCGTTAATACTTCACACACACTGTCAGGCACTTCGACCCGCACGCCGATATCAACAGGCATCGACGCAATTTTTAAATTTAATTTATTAACGACCTGCTCAAGCCAAGCCGCGCCCTCGCGTCCCGGCGACGCTAAAATTTTGTCGGCCTTTATAATTTCGCCGTTATCTAAAATTACTCCGCAAGCAACACCCCTCTGTCCCGTTGGGACATCTCCCCTTACAGGGGCGACTTTATCTTCTATTAATATATCTTTGACCTGCGTGTTCATTAATATATCGCACTTAGAATTTAAATCTTCATACATGTTATTTAAAACTTCGCGCGACGCGTCCGTGCCGATGTGCCTGATTTTTGCGGGAATTACGCGAAGGCCGGCCTTTGCTCCGGAACAAATTATCTCACGCGCAAGCTTGCCGTCGGCCTCGTAAAAATTCGGATCAGCTCCGAACTCCACAAATTTATCATCAACATATTTAATTAAATTCTCTAACTCTTCGCGGCCTATATACTCTTCAAGATTGCCGCCGAAGCCTGTTGTTAAAGTGAGCTTGCCGTCCGACGCAGAGCCAGCTCCGCCCCAGCCCGAGACAACAGCGCACGAGTTACAGTTCACGCACGCCTTAACTTTTCCGGCCAAGATCGGACAGACGCGCTCCTTAATCAACCTGCCCTTATCGACTATCAAAACTTTCTTGCCGCTCTTCACGAGTTCCGCCGCCGCAAAAATTCCCGCAGGCCCTGCTCCGATTATCACCGCATCATATTTCATAATTTAAAAATCACACTCCCTTATTCAACCAGGGTCGCGACCCCTGGACCCATTATTTATTAAATTTATCTTTCATCATTTGCTTCGTTGACCTCATAATGCGCTTATATTTAATTTAATCTTTAATTTAAAGCCTCCCCATTTCGAAACAGGGAGGCAAATTTAAATTTTATAAATAATTTACATGCTCGCCTTTAAAATTTCTTTGACCTCGTCCGGCGTTAATTTCTTATAGCCGCCCTCGAGTAAGAATGTCGCGCTGACAATTCCGTCAAACATGTCAGGCGTGACGCCCAACTCTTTCAAGCTCAGCACAACGCCTATATCGCGCATCCACTTTTCAAACTCTTTCAGGCCTTCAAGCGCAATTTCTTCATCAGATTTATTATCAGCCTTGACGTCCCAGACATTGCGCGCAAATCTCGCAAATTTCTTCAAGCCGTATTTCATAATATGCTTGTAATACGCGAGCGATACCGCCGACAAAGTCATTCCGTGCGTGGCGTTCGTGTAAGCTCCGACGGCCTGACCGATCATGTGAACTTCCCAGTCGGTGCTCTTAGCTTTAGCGATTAAAGTATTAAGCGCCCATGTCGCAGTCCACATTATATTGCTGCGGGCTTCGTAATTTTTAGGCTCTTTCACGGCAATTCTTGAGCTGTGAATTAACGACTTCATCAAGCCTTCGGCGATATAGTCGCTCGTGTTGTCGTCTTCGCCTGAAAAATATTGCTCGAGTATATGCGACATAATGTCAAAGAATCCCGCGACCATTTGATACTGCGGCACTGTGAACGTGTATACAGGATTTAAGATCGAAAACTTTGGGAACACGTTGTCGCCGAAGACGTGGCCGATCTTTAATTTCTGCTCGTGATTTGTGATGACAGAACCGCCGTTCATCTCGCTGCCCGTTCCGACCATAGTTAAAACACATCCAACGGGAATAATTTTATTGTCAACGTCTTCCATCTTCAAGAAATATTTCTCCCACGGATCGCCCTCGCAATACGCCGACACGCTTACGGCTTTCGAGTAGTCGCATACCGAGCCGCCGCCGACCGCAAGAATTAAAGCAATATTATTCTCACGCGCGAGCTTGCAGCCCTCGTATAATTTTTCAGTCGTGGGGTTCGCCATGACGCCGGGCAGCTCAATTATATTTTTGTTGTTCGCATTTAAAATTTTTATAATCTCGTCATAAAGTCCGCTTGCCTTAATCGACCCGCCGCCATAAGCCAACAAAATATTTGCGCCGTACTTCTTTAATTCAACGCCTAAATTATCAAGCGCGTTCTCGCCGAAATATAATCTTGTCGGATTGCAGTAGCTGAAATTTCCTAACATGTTTTACACTCCCATTCAAATTAAACTTAAAATTAATATATTATAAAATTCTAAATTTTAAATCAGTAAATGCGCTAAATATTATCTAAAATAAATCTCACGGCCAGGGTCGCGGGTTTTGCAGACCGCAATTTAAAGGGTTGGCCACAGGGGCTGCCCGTGGCTTTAATCCTGACCCCATTATTTATTAAATTTATCTTTCATCATTAACTTCGTTGACCTCATAGTGCGCTTATTCAAAGTTATAAATTATCTAAAATAAATCTCGCCGCCCGTTCGGCCTCGTTAAAACTTTCATTATTAACTTGACTATCAGCTTTAACAAAATTTTCAAAATCGCCTTGGCCTAAATCTATTACCATTCC
>JAFSNU010000092.1 GCA_017447325.1 Synergistaceae bacterium
GAATGGACGCCGTTTAACGATGACTTTAAAATAAATATTTACCGTGAGGACTTAGAGCGTTTAATAAAATTTCAGGTCAGGGAGCTTGCGCATGCCGCGAGGAGATTAATTTTAATTTATAAGCCTGAGAAAATATTTTTGACCGGCGGCATGACGAACTTGCCGATTTTAAAATCTGAGCTGCAAAAAATTTCAGGAGATATTAAATTAATTAACGAAGATATAATTTTACACGGGACGGCGTTATGCGCTTTGAAAAATGAGCTTGAGCCTGAGCGGGAAAATTTTAATAATTTAAATTTAAAGGCTTTGCGTGATATAAAATTAAAATTAGTTGAAATCGAGCATTTATTAAATCGCTCACAGAAGGACAGGCTGAATAATATTTTTAATAAGGCCGAGAGCTTTAATAGCTTAGAATTAATAAAATCTTTTGCGGACGAGCTGCTTGAAGCCTGCGCGAATTATTAAATAATTTTAAAAATTTTATATATTTTATATAATGGAAGACGCTTACGTGAATTTTAAAAAATTTTTTCGCGGGCGTCTTTAATTTTAATTAAAATTTTTGAATTGCGTTTTGATTTTAAATTTAAAAATTTTAGTTGAGCTTGCTTGAAAGTTTTTGCGCGGGCGTTGTGTTATTTGTATAATTTAATAAAATTTAAATTTAAATTTAATTTTAAGAGGTTGAGTTGGCGTGAAAAAATTTTTGTTGAGCTTTATTTTAGTTTTATTTGCTGTAAGCTTTGCGTTTGCGGCTGATGATCTTAGCAGCTGGAAGAAAATTATTAAAGATCGGACTTGCGTTCTGTGGGCGGACGCGCAGCTGCTTGACGATATAGTTTTGAACGCGCGCGGCAACGCAAGCATAACATGGCTGCCCAGAGCTTTATTAAGAACTTTCGAGAAAAATAAAGAGGCTGACGAGTGGGTTGTGCGGGGCTTGAATTTTTATTATTCTAGTACTAACAAGAAAAAGCTGAACGGCCGTGATGTCGTCGCGATAAATTATAAAGCTGTGAAGACTTGGAATTTTAATATAAATAATTTTAAGTTTGAAAATTATAATATAAGCAGCGATGATATTTTGAGCAATAAGAACGAGTATATAACCGGCGAATTAAATTCCGGCTTTCAGGCTGTAGTTTATTTAGCAGTGCCGAGCAAAATTTTTAAGCCGGGTAAAGACGTAAAAATTTATTTGGGCGATGACAGCGTAATTATGCACTTGCCTAAAAGATAAATTATGAATAAAAATTTTTTGACGTTAGGAATAGAGACGAGCTGCGACGATACGGGCGTTGCTGTGTTAAAAGGCGAGCGTGAGATTTTAGCTGAATTATTGTCGAGCCAGATTAAAGATCACGCGAATTTTGGGGGCGTAGTGCCGGAGTTCGCGGCCCGCAAGCATCTTGAAAATATTTTGCCGTTGATTAGCGCGGCTTTAAGCAAGGCAAATATAAATTTTAAAGATTTAAATTTAATCGCAGTGACGCGCGGCCCGGGGCTTATGGGGTCGCTTATGGTCGGCGTGATGACGGCAAGGGCGTTGGCTCAGGCTTGGGGCGTTGATATAGTCGGAGTAAATCATTTAGAGGGACACATGTTCGCGCCTTTAGTTGATTTGCAGGCTGACGAGTTAAGGCCGCCGTTCTTGTCGCTTATAGTTTCCGGCGGACACACGCAGATTATATTAGTAAAAGAATTTGGAGATTATAAATTATTAGGCGAGACGCGGGATGATGCGGCCGGCGAAGCGTATGATAAAGCCGCGAGAGTTTTGGGCTTGCCTTACCCGGGCGGCCCCGAGATAGATAGATTAGCAGCTAAAGGCGACGCTAAAGCTTTTGATTTTCCCGTGCCGTTAAAGAACACTCGTGAAATAGAATTTAGTTTCAGCGGCTTGAAGACGGCTTTGTTATGGCGAGTGAAAAAATTACAGGCCGAGAATATAGAGCTTGATGAAAAAATTTTGTGCGATTTATGCGCGTCGTTTCAGGCTTCAGTGACTGCGGCGTTAATTGCGAAAGTCAAGCTTGCCGTTAAATTAACCGGAATTAAAAATATAGCCGTGTCCGGAGGCGTGGCTGCGAACAGCGCGTTAAGAGATGCTTTAATAAATTTGCGGGGCGTGAAAGCTTATTTGCCGAAATTTTCGCGCTGCACTGACAACGCAGTCATGATTGCGATGGCCGGCAAAAATAATTTTGACAGAGGAGTTAAGAGCGATTTAAATTTAGCACCTGATCCTGCTTTAAATATTTAAATTAATTTTAAAAAATTATAAATCAGCCGGAGCATTAAAATTTTTTTGCCCCGGCAATTATTTTATTAATTTTCTTCGCGAACAATACACCGACGGGTTATTTTATTATTTTGCAGTTGTAAAGAGTGGGAAAGCCATGATATTTATCGCGTAGAACAATACCTCTAATGGTGACTACATCTCCCTTGTCTAAATCGACAATCTGCTCTGCATTAGCCGCCGTGAATATAAAGTAAACCCAGTCGCCGGCCCAAGAGCACAGAAGAACATAGTCATTGCCCTCAGCTTCTATCTCTAAAACTTTACAGCCAGTAACAGTAAC
>JAFSNU010000093.1 GCA_017447325.1 Synergistaceae bacterium
TAATCTAAACACAGTCACGCCGACTTTATCATCGCCGTTCATCAAAGCTCTTTGCACCGGCGCAGCTCCCCGCCACTTAGGCAGCAAAGACGGATGAATATTCAAGCAGCCATATTTAGCAGAATTTAAAAACGGCTCGCGTATAATCTGCCCGAAGTCTATAACAAAAATCAAATCCGGCGCGTTAGTCTCAACTTCATTTATTAAATCTTCATTCTTAGACAGCAAGCCTGTGCGCGTGACTATATTATTTAAATTTAATTTCACAGCTTCAAGCTCGACTTGCGACGCTTGCTCTTTGCCGCCGCGTCCTGAACGAGTAGGCAAGCCCGTTATAATTTTTTCAAGCTCGATATTACGCACCCCTCTGTCAACTTCGTTGACATCTCCCTTTACAGGGGCGACGAGATCTTGCCTCCCTTGTAAGGATTGAAGAACTGAATGGTCGAAGGGTTGAATATTTTTAACTAAATTTTTTAAACACAACGCCGCGAACTTGCCAGTTCCAACAAACCATATGCGCATAGCTTAGACAAGCCTCTTCTTCTTCGCCGCTTTATCCGCCGGCAAATTCTGCTTCTGCATCTTCTTCTTTATCGCATTGCGCTTTATATTAGATAAATAATCTATAAATAATTTGCCCGTCAAATGATCCATCTCGTGCAAAAATGCTCTTGCCGTAAAGTCTTTCACGTCATAAACTTTGACTTCGCCGGTCTCGTCCTGCGCTTCGATCTTCGCCCACTCAGGCCGCTTGACCTGCGCGTAAATTCCCGGGAAGCTCAGGCAGCCTTCCTCGCCCTCCTGCTCTCCGCCCTCATCTATAACTTTTGGATTTATCAGCGTGTAAGTCTGATTGTCATACTCGACAACGGCAATTTGCTTTAACACTCCGACCTGCGGAGCGGCGAGGCCTACCCCGTCGCTCGCCCGCATTGTCTTAAACATTTTTTCAATAAAATCTTTTAACTCATCATTAAACTCCGTCACCGGCTCTGAAATTTTTTTCAGCCCCGGGTTAGGATAGCGCAGCACTTCAAGATCAATGCCTAACAGCGCATTATTATTATTAACGCTCATTCACAGCCTCCAGTTCTAATTCATTATCATGAACTCCAACGCCTATTTCAATAATCTTACCGTCATCCAAATCATTTTTAAATTTTCCGGATAACATAAAGTCCGCGAGCCTGTCTTCGAGCATCGACTGAATCGCGCGGCGCAAAGGCCTTGCCCCGTATTTCGGCTTGTAGCCCTTCTCCAAAATTTTTTCTTTCGCGTCGTTGCTCACGTCAATATTAAAGCCCTGCGGCTTTAATCTATCCGAAACTTCAAGCAGCATGTTGTCAATAATCTTCAATAAATTTTCGCGGCTTAACGGATGAAATACGGCCATCTCGTCAATGCGATTTAAAAATTCCGGCCGGAACGCTTTATTAGCTTCCTCTAATATAATTGCCTTGCTGCGCTCCCAGTCCCTTGCTGACTGCTCAGACTCGCTCATTCCGAAGCCTAACGAGTTGCCCTGCTGCGCTTCTTTCGCGCCTATATTACTCGTCATTATAATTACAGTGTTGCTAAAATTAACTTTGCGCCCTTGGCCGTCTGTTAAACGCCCATCGTCCAAAATCTGCAATAAAACATTAAATATATCAGGATGCGCCTTCTCTATTTCATCAAATAAAATCACAGAATAAGGCCTGCGCCTGACCATTTCCGTAAGCTTGCCGCCGCTCTCGTGTCCCACATAGCCGGGCGGCGCGCCTAAAAGTTTTGACGCCTCGTGCTTCTCCATGAACTCGCTCATGTCAATTCTAATCATAGCGTCTTCACTGCCGAATAAAAATCTCGCTAAACATCTCGCAAGCTCAGTTTTGCCGACGCCCGTCGGTCCCATAAATAAAAAACTTCCGATCGGCTTTCTGGGATCTCTAAGACCAGTCCGCGCTCTTCTAATCGCCCTTGCTACTGCGCTCACGGCCTCGTCCTGACCTATTAATTTACTCGAGATCTCTTCCTCCATCTTTAATAAACGCGTTGTCTCGGCTTCAGTCAAGTGATTTAACGGCACGCCTGTTAATTCAGACACTACCGACGCGATCTCCTCGCTCGTAACTTTGCCCTTCTCGCTGCTCTTATTCTCGCGCCACTCTTTTAATTTCAAATCAACTTCGTCCGACAAATTACGCTCTATATCACGAAGCTCCGCCGCGTGTTCAAATCGCTGCGACAGTACCGCGTCCTCTTTGTCGCGCCTGACAGCTTTTAATTTGCCCTCAAGCTCACGAATATAATCCGGCGGGTCTAAGCTTAATAAACGCGTCCGTGCTCCGGCCTCGTCGATTAAATCAATGCCTTTATCAGGCAAAAATCTATCCTGAATATATCTCGCCGATAACTTAGCCGCCGCGTTTATAGCATCTTCAGTTATAACAACCTGATGATGCGACTCGTAACGGTCTTTTAAGCCCTTTAAAATTAAAATCACGTCGTCAACGCTCGGCTCTTCAATTTTCACCGGCTGAAATCTCCGTTCAAGCGCCGCATCTTTCTCTACATATTTTCTATACTCCTCCTGCGTAGTCGCGCCTATTAACTGGAACACTCCGCGGGACAAACTCGGCTTTAAAATATTTGCGGCATCAGTCGTGCCCTCCGCGCTGCCCGCGCCAATCATAGTATGCACTTCGTCAACAAATAAAATTATCTCGCCTGAATCACTCAGCTCTTTTACAATTTTCTTTAGCCGCTCTTCAAATTCGCCGCGATATTTAGTCCCAGCGACTAAATTTCCCATGTTGAGCTGCACTATGCGCTTATCTTTCAACGGCTCCGGCACTTCTCCCGACGCGATAAGCTGTGCCAGTCCCTCTACTACAGCAGTCTTGCCCACGCCCGGGTCTCCGACTAAAACGGGATTGCATTTAGTGCGCCGGCATAATACCTGCATTACCCGCCTAATTTCTTTATCACGCCCTATAACAGGATCAAGCCCGCCGTCCCGAGCTTTCTGCGTTAAATCTTCTGCTAATTGATCTAAAACCGGCGTTTTAATTTTCCCGCGCTTCTTATTATTATTTTTATTTATATTATTTCTCGCGCCGTTCTCTTCGGCAATGCTTTTAACTTGATTTAACACCGTCTCGAACGTCAAGCCCATAGTTAAAAATTGCTGAATTATCATGCTCGTGCCGTCTGCTAAAATTCCAAGCAAAATATGCTCAGTGTCAACGTAATTCACGCCCATTTTCTTAGCTTCGTTCATCGACAGCTCAAGAGCCTTGCGCATCCTCGGGCTTAACGGCAGATCAACAGGCCGCTCCGCAGGCTCGGACTTGCCCATGATCTCTTTAATGCGTTTAGATAATTCTTCAAGATTAACGCCAAGCTCGCTTAAAGCCTGGCACGCAACGCCGCCGCCTTCCTGTATAATTCCCAATAATAAATGCTCCGGCTCGACCATACTGTGGCCAAGCGCAAGAGCCTCATGATGTGCGAGCTGTATAACTCTCTTGCCCCGCTCAGTGAAAAACTGGTACATATATTTATAATTCTCCTTAAATTATTTTTAATTTTTAAACTAATCTTCTTCGACTATAATATTCTGCAATAAATTTTTTAATAACTCAGCCTGCACGACTTCGCGCCGAACTTGCGACAACTCGTCTATCTCGTCAATATTATGCAGCGCGACTTCAATTAATAATCTTTCACGCGCTGAAATTAATTTCCGCGTCTGCAAAGTCTCAAGCAATCTATGAGCTTGCTGCTTGTCTATGCTTGAACCTACTAAATCTTCAATATGCTCTCTCATGTCCTGCGGCGTCTTGCAGACTATTCTTAAAATTTTTATATAGCCCTGCCCGCCGCGTCTACTCTCAATTAAAAATCCGTTTTCAGGCGAAAATCTGCTGCGTAACACATAATTAATTTGACTCGGCACGCATCCAAAAGCTTCAGCCAGATCTTTGCGCCGCAGCAATATATTTTCCTCTTCGGCCTCGCTTAACAAATCATGAATATATTTTTCAATCGCATCTGTTACGTTTGACATAAAACACGCCTCTTTTAATTTATAATAAATTAAATTAATTTAAATTTTATTTATTTTATATTTATGGTTAAGCATAGTCAATTAAATTTTAAAATTTTTTAAGACTTGAAAGGGCAACACCCCTCTGTCACGTTGTGACATACTCGAGA
>JAFSNU010000094.1 GCA_017447325.1 Synergistaceae bacterium
CTCACAAGCTGCAAGATGCTCATCAAGGCCGCCGCAACGTAAGTTAAGGCCGCCGCGTTCAAAACTTTTCTCGCTCCGGCTAACTCGTCGCTCGTTAAAGTTCCCGTCTCTTTCAATAATTTTAAAGCGCGTGAGCTTGCGTCAAGCTCAACCGGTAAAGTCACAAGATGAAAGACTAACGATCCGCAGAATAAAATTATTCCCAAGTTTAATAACATCGAGTTGCCCATTATCAAGCCGATAAAAAATAACGGCATCGAAGCCTGCGTAGTGATATTAACGACAGGGACTATAGAATTTCTGAACATTAACGGTGCATAGAGCTTGCTGTGTTGAATTGCATGGCCTACTTCATGAGCTGCAACGCCTATCGACGCGATCGACCGGCTGTTATAAACGCTCTCAGATAAATTTAAAGTTCTATCAGCCGGATTATAATTGTCTGTTAAAGAACCTGCAACGCGGTTAATGGGCATTGAGCCGAGGCCGAAGCGTGTTAAAAGCATACGCGCAACTTGATCGGCAGTCACGCCGCCGTGAGCATAAACGCCGCTGTACTGCGCGAACGTCGAACTAACGCGAGACTGCGCCCACAATGACAGCAGCACAGCCGGAATTAAAATTAGCATAGTCGAATCAAAACCAAATCCCATTGGATACATAAAATTTTTCGCTCCTTTAATAATCTTAATTTAAAATTTTTAACTATAATTAAAATTAATTTATATTAAATTAATATAGCATAACGCAATTTAAAAATTTTTTACGCGAAAAATTTAAAATTATTTTTGCGAATTTTTGCGAAAGGGAAATATTTGTGAATAATAAAAATTTGGACAAGGACAAGCCGCTTGCCGCGAGACTAAGGCCGCAGGATTTAAATGACTTTGTAGGCCAGGAGCATTTGCTCGGCGAGGGCAAGGCGTTAAGGAAATTAATCGAGGCTGATAAAATTTCGTCGATGATCTTCTGGGGACCGCCCGGCGTCGGCAAAACTACTTTAGCGGGAATTATCGCGAAGAGAACTCAGGCGCAGTTTGTAAATTTTTCGGCTGTGACCGGCGGCATTAAAGAAATTCGCGAGGTCATGAAGTCGGCGGACGAGACTCAAAACTTCGGCGGCAAGACAATTTTATTTGTCGATGAAATTCATAGATTTAATAAAGCGCAGCAGGACGCGTTTTTGCCGTTTGTTGAAAAGGGCAGCATAATTTTAATCGGAGCAACTACAGAAAATCCGTCGTTTGAAATAAACGGAGCTTTATTGTCGCGCTGCAAAGTTTTTGTGCTAAAGCCGTTAAGCCCTGACGATATTTTTAAATTATTAAAGCACGCTTTAACTTCGCCCTTAGGCTTCGGCGATGAGATTATAGAAGTTGAGCCGGAAATTTTAATGGCTATAGCAGAATTTGCGAACGGCGACGCGCGGACTGCGTTATCAACTCTCGAGATGGCGGTATTAAACGGCGAGAACATGAGCGCCACCCCTCTGTCAGTTCCTGACATCTCCCCTTACAGGGGCGACGAAAAAAACGAGAGCAAGAGCAATAACGCAAATAAAATTATTATCACCCGTGAGACGCTCGAGCAATGCACTTCACGCAAAAGTTTGCTTTACGACAAGAACGGCGAGGAACATTATAATTTAATTTCAGCTCTTCACAAGTCGATGCGCAACTCCGACCCAGACGCTGCGGTTTACTGGCTTGCGAGAATGCTCGAGGCCGGGGAAGACCCGTTGTATATCGCGCGGCGAGTTGTGAGATTTGCGAGCGAAGATATAGGCCTTGCCGAGCCGAACGCGTTGTCAATGGCTGTCGCTGCGTATCAAGCTTGTCATTTTATCGGGATGCCCGAGTGCACAGTGCATTTGACGCAGGCTGTAATTCACATGTCGATTGCGCCGAAGTCAAACGCGCTTGACGTTGCTTACATGCGGGCAAGAAAAGACGCGTTAGAGCATTTAGCCGAGCCTGTGCCGGAAGTAATACGCAACGCGCCGACTAAATTAATGAAAGAGTTAGGCTATGGCAAGGGCTATCAATATGCGCACGACGCTGAAAATAATTTGAAATTAACTAACATGCAATGCCTGCCGGACGCTTTAAAAGGCCGCGAATATTATTCTCCTACAGAGCAGGGACAGGAAGCGAAGTATAAAGCACGGCTTGATAAGATTAAAGAATGGAAGCATAATAATTTAAAATAAATTTAATTTTAATATTTAATAATTTAATATTAACTATGCTTGATAAAAAATTAGAGATTTTAAATAAATATTTTAATTATAAAGACTTCAGGCCGGGGCAGGCTGATTTAATCGACGCATTATTAGACGGCCGCGATGCAGTTGGAATAATGCCGACGGGCGGAGGCAAGTCTTTATGCTATCAAATTCCCGCTTTAATTTTGCCAGGAGTGACGCTTGTTATATCGCCGCTAATTTCTTTAATGAAAGATCAGGTCGAGGCGTTAAATCACGCGCAAATTCCAGCAGCGTTTATTAACTCAAGCTTAAAAGCTCAAGAATATTTTGAAATTTTAGATAAAGCTTTAGAGCAAAAATATAAAATTATTTACGCCGCGCCGGAAAGAATTTTGACGCAAAGTTTTTTAAATTTTGCAAGCAGGCTTGATATAAAATTAATCGCCGTTGACGAAGCGCACTGCGTCTCTCAATGGGGACAGAATTTCAGGCCGGATTATTTAAAGATTGCAGGCTTCAGAAATTTTTTGCTTGAGCATGGCATGACGCCGCCGATCGGAGCGTTCACGGCAACTGCAACTGATATTATACGCGAGGATATTAAAAATTTATTAAACTTAAAAGAGCCGCTGTGTATAACAACCGGCTTTGATCGGCCTAATTTAAGATTTGAAGTTATAAATATTAAACCCCGTGAGAAAACTCAAAATTTAATAAATTTTATAAATTTAAAGCATAAAGATCACAGCGGGATAGTTTACTGTTCGAGCCGCAAGAATGTCGAGCGCGTGTGCGATGAGCTTTGCCGTCAAGGCATAAAGGCTGTGCGCTATCACGCTGGGCTTGAGCTTGAAGAGCGCAGAATTAATCAAGAGAATTTTATAAATAATAAAGTTAAAATTATTGTCGCGACCAACGCCTTTGGAATGGGAATTGACAAGCCGGATGTTAGATTTGTAGTGCATTATAACATGCCTAAAGAAATCGAGAGCTATTATCAAGAGGCTGGGCGCGCGGGCCGCGACGGCTTGCCGTCCGACTGCCTGTTGATGTATGATACAAGCGATATTATGTTAGCTAAATATTTTATAGCTCAAAATTATGAGCGCTCACTCGAGAATGAGATGCTAAGCGATGAGCAGCGGGAATTTATACGCAAGCGCGATAACTGGCGTTTAGACCGGATAGCAAATTACTGCAAGACACATGGCTGTTTAAGAGCTTATCTCTTGAGTTACTTCGGAGAGACGCCGCCGAGTAGATGCGATAACTGCAGCACGTGCGACAAAGTCAACGCGTTTAAGGCTGCTTTAAATTTAAAGCTTGAAAAATCTAAAACATCACGCGCTGATAATTATAAAAACTATGAATATAAAGAGCCGCAAAATAAAATTATAGTAAAAGATATTACGCTTGAGGCTAAAAAAATTTTGTCGGCAGTGTACAGAGTTGAATTAAAATTCGGCTCAGGCTTGGGCATCGGCGCGATAATAAGACTATTAACCGGCTCGCAGGACGAGAGCGTATA
Source organism: Synergistaceae bacterium (assembly GCA_017447325.1). Taxonomy (GTDB): domain Bacteria; phylum Synergistota; class Synergistia; order Synergistales; family Aminobacteriaceae; genus JAFUXM01. The sequence goes on from JAFSNU010000094.1 coordinate 3,735, forward strand.
TAATTTAGGGCTTGATCAAATTAAAACTTACGGAGCAATGCGTGGCTATTCAGAAAATACTATCAAAAATTATATAAATTATTTAATAGACAAAGGCTATTTACGCTTGACTGCCGGCAAGTATTCGCGGCTTCTCACTGTGCCGGAGAAACGCGAGGCGTTGTTTAAAGGCATAGATAAAGTTGAAATGGAAGTTAAAGCGCAGGCAAATACAAAATTTAAAGACAAGCCGAACGACTACAGAAGCACTAGGCCGCCTTTAAAAATTTTCAAGCTTGATGACAAGACGCACAGCAACGAGTTATTTAAAGCTTTAAGAGAATTACGTTTAAA
>JAFSNU010000095.1 GCA_017447325.1 Synergistaceae bacterium
GCAAGCTCTCTCGCTTCTTTATTATTAAACACTTCAAAATTAATTTTATTATCGCTTAAAGCTCCGCCTTTAGACTCGAACTCGCGCATTATACTTGCAATTCTCGCGTGAGCGTACTGAACATAATAAACGGGATTGTCGCTGCTCTGACTTTTCGCTAACTCTAAATCAAAATCAAGCTGGCTGTCGCTGCGTCTGGTCAGGAAAAAGAATCGTGTTGCGTCAACGCCGACTTCATCGCACACAGCTTTTAATTCTATAAATTCGCCCGAACGCGTTGACATTGCAACCTGCTTGCCGCCGCGCAATAAATTTACAAGCTGAATTAACAAAACTTCAAACTTGTCCGGGTCCTTGCCCATTGCTTTAATGCCGGCTTTAAGCCTCGCGATATAGCCGTGATGATCCGCGCCCCATACGTCAATCACTCTTTCAAAATTTCTGTCAATAAATTTATCGTGATGATAAGCTATATCAGACGCGAAATAAGTCGGCACTCCGTTATTTCTAATTAACACGCGGTCTTTGTCGTCGCCGAAATCAGTTGACCTGAACCACAACGCGCCGTCCTGCTCGAAAGCATATTTATTATCTTTCAAGTTCTGCATGGCAACGCTCACTGCCGTCCGGCCCTGCCCGTCTTTCACGTACAAACTTTTTTCCGAGAACCATTTATCAAATTTCACGCCAAAATTTTTTAAGTCCTCTTCAATGCCCTTTAAAATTAAATCGCTTGCATAATTTTTAAAAAATTCTAAACTTTCATCAAGCTTTAAATTTATAAATTTATCGCCGTGCTCAGCCTTAATTTTATTCGCTATATCATAAAGATATTCGCCCTTGTATCCATTCTCAGGGAACGGCGCAAGCTCGGCCTTATTAAATAATTCAAAATATCTCGCCTGCGTTGACTTGCCTAATGTCTCTATCTGCAAGCCAGCGTCATTAATATAATATTCGCGCTGAACGTCCCAGCCTGTAAATTCTAAAATTCTCGCTACAGAATCGCCGACCGCCGCGCCTCTGCCGTGTCCGATATGCAGCGGCCCAGTCGGATTAGAACTGACAAACTCGACTTGCACTCTATGCTTATCGCCTAAATTCAAAGCTCCGTACTCTTCGCCCTGATCTAACACATCGCTTGCGGCAAAACTAAACCAGCTTGAGCTCAAGAAAAAATTTATAAATCCCGGCCCGGCGACTTCGATCTTGTCAACTAAATTTTTTAATTCTAAATTTAAATTTAATTTCTCAACTATTTTCAACGCTATATCGCGCGGCGCTTTAGAAAATACTTTTGCGAGCCTCATTGCCGCGCTGCTCGCCTTGTCGCCCTGATTGTTAAACTTTGGACTTTCAAGCTCATAGCTTAAATTTTCCGGCAAATCTTTATTTAACTCGCCTGCAAGTTCTTTAACTGCCGCTTCAAGAGCCGAGCTTAAAGCAATTACAGCCTTGTTCTCTCCAATTTTCAAAATTTATTTACCTCCTACAATTTTTTCAATCTTAACATTATTTAACTGTCCTCTTGCTAAGTATTCACCCCTCTGCCCGTATTGACGGAGGGGTGTTCACACCATGCAAGGCGACATTTAAAATTTACTTCTTCGCCTTGGCCGCTTTATTTTTAACTTGAACGGGAATTTGACGCGAACTAAAATTTTTCCACATCTCGACGCTGCGCCTTAAACTTCCCGCGTTGTCCTCGTTAATTTTATACGCGTTGACTTCAAGCCTTGAATTAGCGGCAAATTTATTATGCCTGCCTGAGCTTGCCTCGCCGTAATTAATTTTCTCAGGATATTTTTTAATCTCAGCAGCAGTCAAAATTTTTTCAGTGCCTTTAGGCGGATTAATATTTATCTTTTGCTGCATCACGAACGGGAACAAAATATCAAACGGCAGCACTCCGCCGCGTATCTCATCAAGAAAACTCGGCTCGAAACTCGGCGGTATTGCTAAAAGTCTTTCGCCGGTCGTCCCTGCTATGCCCGGCTTCCTGTCAAGATTAAAATTTAATTCTAAGCTCTTATTTTTCGCATTATTCTTTAATTCGGCCTTGCTGAAATTATTTAAACTTAAAGCCGGAAATAATTTCATGACTAAATTTTCAGGCTTTATGTCTTCAGCCATTAAATAATCCCGCCACGCGCCTTTTATCTCAACATTAATTTTGCCGCTCAACACGCCCTGAGCGTCTAAATTCAAATTTAAATTTGCGCTCAAATTATTTGCCGCGCCCTTGCCTTCCGGTATTTTGCGCTTCAATAAAGTTCCGTTGCCGCTGGGCAAATTTTCGTTCAAGCCGGCCGCGCTGATAATTCTTCTGCCGCGCAATAACTGCGGCGTAGTATTATCTAACGGCTCGCTCGTGAAATCATGAAAATATCCTAAAGCATTCGGCGACTGCTTATTTTTGCCCGCGAGTTCCAACACTGCATCGCTTAAAATCTCGTGACACATCGGCATATTGTCCTGAACTTCAAGCGGCAGCAGCCACGATAAACTTTTTGACTTAACGCCTTTAGCATTTTTCAGCCAGTTATACGCAATTAAAACTTTCTCATTCTTCGTCCAAGGCGCTTGTGCCGGTATAACTCGCTGCGACGTTCCGGCTAAATTAATTTCCGGCTGGGCATACAGCCATTTTAAAACGTCATTAACTTTATTTAAATTTAATTTAGCTTCAGGTTCAGGCGTTTTTAAATTATTAACATGCTCGCGCATCACCGCCGCAAGTCCCGCCTCGCCGCTCCGCATTCCGAATATCAATCCCGAACGCTCGCCGACGATCATATTATTTTTATTATAAACATTTAAATTAACTTGACGCCATCTGTAAACATCTTTGTCGCGCTCCGGCTGAATATTTTTCGGGAAAGTTTTAAACTCAGGCTTAGGCGCGAACGAAAATTTTACGTCAGCTATAGCTTCCCACACCGGCAGCTCTTCCTGAAAATAAAACACGTCCTCAAATAAATTTAAGTCCAAACTCTCGCCGCCCGAAGTCTCTCTAACTTCACGCCAGCTGATAACTATAATAAAATTATCATTATTTAAATTTTCTAAATCTTTTAAATAATTTACATTTATAATATTCTGCCCGGCTTTCAGCTCCGGCTCGACGGCTTTAATCATTCTACCTGTGTTATAGTCGTAAATCTCAGCGCGCAAAACCTCAGACTTATTATTTAAATCATTAACTATATTCCAGTCAAGCCACTTATTATTCAAGCCCTTGCGGCCAAGTATGACATATAAATGCGTCCGCTCAAAATTATTTTGTTTATTTTTCGTGAACTCGCTTTGCTTTAACCAGATAATTCCGTCATAGTTTGGAAAAGTCGTGAAGTCGGGATTATCATTGAGCATTTTGTTTAAATTAATATTAAAATCTGCCGCGCCTGCACCCGCGCAAATTATTAATATTAAACTTAAAAATATTAAAGCCATTAAAAATTTTTTAAGCATAATTAATTAAAGCCCCTTTCCGCAGCAGTGCTTATATTTCTTGCCGCTGCCGCACGGACACGGATCGTTGCGCCCGATCTTTGCGCCCTTGTGTATTGGCTGTGCCTTGCCGCCGCCGACGCTGTTTAAATTCATGCCGTTATTATTAGTATAGGCTGCACTCGACGCGTCAAGATTTAAATTAAAATTTCTATTCTCTGAAACTTTGCGCTTGCTCCGCTTCTCTAATCTCTCGGCCTCGCTCTCGGACAAAACTCTAACTCTAAAAATCTGCTCGGCGATAGTATTTTTAATTCGCCCCATCATGTCCTGGAATAAAGAATAAGACTCGAACTGATATTCAATTAACGGGTCTTTCTGTCCGATTGCACGCAAGCCGATTCCGCGCCTTAACTCGTCCATTGCGAGCAAGTGATCGCGCCACGCATTATCTAAAATATTCAAGACTATATAGCGCACCATGCCGTTTGCGACTTCGAGCTCAAGTCCGCCCATCTTCTCGTCATACTGAGCTAAAACATAATCAATAATTCCCTCGCGCTCTTCCTCTAATAAATCAGCCGAGTCGATATTTTTAATTTTATCTTCAACTTCAGCACTTAAATTCACTAACGCCTTTAATTTTGCCGCCGCGCGTCCTGCGTCAACGCTGCCCTCTTCGTCCGAGTCAAAATTAAAATATTTATTTAATATCTCATCAACAACGCCCTTCACAACGTCGCGCCCGTAGCTTATCATGTCGTCTTCAGTTAAAATTAAATGACGTTCGGCATACACGGCTTCGCGCTGCTGGTTCATCACGTTATCATATGCTAATAATTGCTTGCGAATATCAAAGTGCATCTCCTCGACTTTGCGCTGCGACGACTCGATAATTTTCGAAAGCATTCCTGACTCTATCGCCTCGCCGTCGCGCATTCCCAACTTGCCCATAAAGCCTTGAATTTTTTCAGAGCCGAACAATCTTAATAAATTATCTTCAAGTGACAGATAAAATCTGCTCATGCCCGGGTCGCCCTGACGTCCTGAACGTCCGCGCAGCTGATTGTCAATTCGCCGCGACTCGTGGCGTTCCGTTCCGATAATCGCAAGCCCGCCCAAGCTCGCAACTTTCTCATGCTCAACTTTGCAAGTCTCCGCAAACTCTTCAAAATATTTGTCATAAATTGCTTTAAGCTTCGCGAAAATATTATTTAAAACTTCTAATATATTTGCGTCCTCGCTTGCAATAATGCGATTATCGCGCAGATAATTCGCGGCCATGTCCTGAGCCTGCAAATTAGAGTAGCGCACAAAATAATCATAAATGCTCTCTTCATCCAAGCCGGACTTCTTAAAATCTATATTTAAATTAATATTCTTGCGGCTGGCTAATAATTTTTCACGCGCTAAAAATTCGGGGTTGCCGCCGAGCATGATGTCAGTTCCGCGTCCGGCCATGTTGGTTGCGACAGTGACCGCGCCCTCGTGTCCCGCTTGAGCTACGATATACGCCTCTTTCTCGTGATGCTTTGCATTTAAAACTTGATGAGAAATTTTGCGGGCCTTTAATAATTTGCTCACGCGCTCAGAATTTTCGATAGACGTCGTTCCGACAAGCACCGGCTGGCCTGTCTTGTGACATTCTTCAACGTCGTCTGCAACAGCGTTAAACTTCTCGCTTATAGTCCCGTAAATTACATCCGGATTATCGAGCCTTATCATCTCTCTATGAGTTGGTATAGTTATAACTTGCAGGCCGTAAATTTCTTTAAACTCTTCGGCCTCTGTGACTGCCGTTCCTGTCATACCGGCGAGCTTGTTATACATTCTGAAATAATTTTGAAGAGTGATCGTCGCGAGTGTCTGACTTTCGCGTCCGACCTGCACGCGCTCTTTCGCCTCGATCGCCTGATGCAAGCCGTCCGAATATCTCCGCCCGATCATTAATCGCCCTGTGAACTCATCTACTATTATAATTTCTCCGTCCTTAACAACATAATCAACATCGCGCGCAAATAACTTGTGAGCTTTTAAAGCCTGAACGATTCTATGAGCAAGTTCCGAGTGCGCAGCGTCTGAGAACAGGCCGGGCATCTTCAAAATATCCTCGCATTTCTGAATTCCGCTCTCCGTCATGGCGATAGTGCGTTCCTTCTCGTCCTTCACAAAATCCTCGCCCTCTTTTAACTGCCTCGCTGCTCCGTCCGCACGTTTATATAAATCAACATTATCGTCCGACGGGCCGGAGATTATCAGCGGCGTTCTTGCCTCGTCGATTAAAATCGAGTCAACTTCGTCAACGATACAATACGAATGCGAACGCTGCACCATTTGATCCTGATGCATTACCATATTGTCGCGCAGATAATCAAAGCCGAACTCAGAATTAGTTCCGTAAGTTATATCTGCCCTGTACGCTTCATAACGTTCTTCAATCGGCATATACGGATAAATAACGCCGACGGTCAAGCCTAAAAAATTATAAATCGGAGCCATCCAAGCCGCGTCGCGCTTTGCCAAATAATCATTCACTGTCACCAGATGTACGCCCTCGCCCCGCAAAGCATTTAACACAACGGAAAGCGTCGCAACTAAAGTTTTTCCCTCGCCGGTCTTCATCTCGGCAATCTGTCCGTAATGCAAGGCCATTCCGCCTATAAGCTGCACGTCGTAGTGTCTCAAGCCTAAAGTTCGTTTAGAAACTTCGCGCACTAAAGCAAACGTCTCCGGCAATAAATCGTCCAAGCTCTCCGGCTCTGTATCGTCATTGCCTCTTGCCCGCGACTTTAAATCCTCAGCCATGGCCTTCAGCTCTTCATTAGACTTTGATTCAAGATTTATTAAATTAATCTCCTCGACTATTGCGCTGTACTTCTTCAGGGCGTTTTCATTCGGATCAAGCCCCAAAGCTTTCTTCAACTTATCAAAAATCATTTTATAAAATTCTCCAGACTTAAAAAATTTTTCAAAAAATTTTGCGCGGAACTTTCAAACGCCCGCGCGATTTTATAATAACATAATTAATTAAAAAATTTTTAAATTTAAAAATTTTATTAAAATTTATTTGACAAAATGAGACAAGCTTAATATAATATATCTCGTTGTGAGTTCGAGACGTGGGCGGTTAGTTCAGAGGTAGAACGCTTCCTTGACACGGAAGAGGTCAGAAGTTCGATTCTTCTATCGCCCACCATTTTTATATCCAGATAAAATTAAATTATATAATATTATAAACTCCATGAAATAAATTAATAGCGAAGTTTAAAACTGTTAAAAATTTTAGGCGTGCAAGCCCCGCAGAGCTTATATAAAGATTTAAATTTAAATCAAGCCGACGAGTACGGATTTTATACTTTATGGGACGAGAACGAGCCGGATAATTTGCCGATTGCAAAACGCAAGAGCCCGAAATAAATTTTAATTTTATAAAAATTCGGGGAGTGCTTAATTGCTCCACGCAAATATTTTTAATAAATTTTTAAAAATTATTGTGAAATTAAATCCGAAATACTTTGCCCTTTAAATCAGCTAAATTCAACACCGCGCCTTTGCGTGCCTTTACGCTGTACTCATAAATGCTCATGTTAATTCTCGCCCAGCATTTCAATAATATAATTTTCAATGCCGATCTGCTCAATCAGGCATAAATGCGCTTTAACCCAGTTAAAATGCTCCTGCTCGTCGATAATAAATTCTTCGATCATATGACGCGTCACGTAATCATCGTCGAACATGGCGAGCGACTTGCTCATCATCGGCAACGCTCAGCTGCGTCTTTGCAGTCGTACTCGAGCATCTCTTTAATGTCAGTTATAACCGGGTAAGCTTCGATCTCGACAGACGGCGTCTCGCCAAGCTCAATTAAACCTGAATTAACTCTTTCTTTGCCTCGTTCCATTCCTCGTCGGACTCCGCCATGATTTTATCAGCAAGCTTGTTCAGTCCGCGGGCCTTTAAAAGCTGCGCATGAATGGAATGCTGCTGTGAATTTCCGAACCAGCCCTTTGCAAGCGACTTTAATAATTTAATTTATTATTTTATTACGCTGCTATATTTTATAAATAGTTTTGCGCTCGCTGCAAGTTATATTTATTGCGTTTTATCTCATTTTAATATAAATAAAATAAAATCTATTACTTTTAACAAAGATATTTTCTCAGAGCATCCGGAAGACTTGCTTCAAATATTCTGCCCATATCATCAGGCGATGCTTTTATCCATCCTAAAATCCATTCACAGACTGTTTCCACTATGCCGTAGCAATAAATATGAATTAAAATCTTTATATCTTTGTCTAATTCATCTTTGCCCGTGTTTCGCATTATTTCTTTTCCCAGTATTTCAATATTTGTCACCGCGATATAACGCACAAACGATTCATGGCCGCTTGTATGCTGAAATAAATTTTTCAGATACTCCCTATTGTCCCAGAAATATTTTGCGCAGTCAAAAAACGTCTTACGCCATTCATAACGGCGGCTAATAATTTCTTTCATGTGAACAGCATAATCCCAAGCCATAAGATCATATTTATCCTTAAAATTCCCATAAAACGTAGCCGACGAATAATCACAATTATTTACAATATCTTTTATAGTAATTTTATCTGCTGATTTATTCGCAGCTATTTCCCTAAATGACTCCGCAATAATTTCTTTAGCAGTCTTCCGCTTCATTCTCTTATCTCCTTATAAATAAATATAAATAAGCCGACTCGAAAATTTTATTATAATCTTCAAGCCCGCTTATTTTAAATTAAAAATTTTTAATTTTAAAAATTAAATTTATTCTGTAATATCTTGAACTTTTGCTTCAGCTGCCAGCGCATCTTTCTCGGCCTTTTTAGCTTTGGCGTTCATCCTGTCCATGAAGACCGGCGACGCAATTCCGATAACGCACATGATTATCAACAGCCAGCATATAGGAGTCGAGAATAAAATTAAGAACGACGGCTCATACTCCGACAGCATCAGCGAAATTCTTAATCCCTTTTCGCCTATCGGGCCGAGTATCAACGCTAAGACAATCGCCGCATTATTTAATCCAAACTTTCGGACTAAGTAGCCTATTACTCCAAATATTAACATGATTGCAACGTCAAATAAATTCTTGTGAATTGCAAACGAACCCACAAAGCACAAGACAGTGACGGCCGGAATTAATATTGCGTCGGAAAGTCTGCCGATCTGAGCGAAGGCGCGGCAGCCCAGCAAGCCTATTCCCAACATAAAGAACTGAATTAAAACAAAGCCAGCAAAGAACGTGTAAGTCATCTTCGCAGTCTCGCCGACGAACAAGTCCGCGCCGGGCGTAAGGCCTTTAATAATTAATCCGCCCATTAAAACCGCCGTGACGCTCTCGCCTGGTATGCCCAACGTCAGCATTGGGATCAACGATCCTCCGGTCACTGCGTTATTAGCAGCTTCAGAGCCGGCAACTCCTTCATACGAGCCATGGCCGAATAATTCTTTATTTTTAGAGAACTGACGCGCAGTGTTATAGCCCATAAAGCACGCTATTGAAGCCCCCGCGCCGGGCAGTATGCCTATCAAATTTCCGATTATCCAAGAACGGCCAATCGTCGGCGCAATAGTCCTTAACTCCTTGCTGCTCAGCATCATTTTGTCGCTGAATTTAGTTGCACGCGCGCGCTCTTTAATTTTCGCTTCAGCTAAAATTAAAACTTGGCTCATCGAGAACAGGCCTATTAACGCGCAAGTAACGTTTATTCCCTCGTATAACGAATCTTGTCCAAACATAAATCTTTTAACGCCCTCGACCGGATCCATGCCGATCGTCGAGATTAACAGGCCAAGAGCTCCGCTCATTAAGCCTTTAACCATTGACTTGGACGACACGCCGGCGATTATAGTAAGTCCAAAAATCGAGAGCCAAAAATATTCAGGCTGGCCGAACTTCATCGCGAGCTGTCCAAGCATCGGCGCGAAGAAGTAAAGCGAGATACAAGATAACAAGCCGCCGAAGAACGAAGCTATGCACGCCGTGCCTAAAGCTTTTCCGGCCTGGCCTTTCAACGTCATCTGGTAGCCCTCTATAGCAGTCGCAGCAGAAGCCGGAGTGCCGGGCGTGTGAATTAAAATTGCTGAAATAGAACCGCCGAAGATTGCTCCGCAGTAAATCGCTCCGAGCATGATTAAGCCGGTCGAAGCCTCCATTGAGAACGTCATGGGAAGCAAAAGCGCGACACCCATTGCAGCCGACAGGCCGGGCAGACAGCCTATTACAATTCCAATCGTGGTTCCGGCGGCCATCGCTAATAAATTTATAGGATAAATAGCGTTAATAAAGCCTTGACCCATTAGAGCTAAAGTCGCGTCCATAATTTTTATATCTCCTTTCGTAATTTCTTAATTTAAAATTTTATTTCAAGCTTGCTGCACGCTTAATTCATTAACACACGCTCAAGCTTAATCAAAATATTTTACGCAAATAAAATTCCTTCGGGCAGCTGTACGCCCAAGAACATTGTGAACGCAAAATACACAAGCAATAATAACGCAAGCTCGACTATAATTATTTGCCATAATTTAACTTTCAAGAATAACAAAGTTGCGGCTACGAAAATTAAAGACGAGATATAAAATCCCACGCAGTACATTAAAGCAAGATAAGCAATTATCATGTAAAGCAGCGCAAAGAACTGCGACGGGACAAATTCTTTAAAATCCTCAAGGCCGCTGGTCACGCCCTCGCGCTTGGCCGCCTTGACCATGTTAAAGACCTGCAAAGACGTCAACGCGAACAGCGCGGCGATTATGCACATGGGATAGATCTGCGCCTCTTCCGGCAAGTGCAGAGCCTCGTACATAAAGAATGCGCACACCGCATAAAATACAGCGCACACTCCAATATCAGTTTTCTTCATGATACTTTACTAAGCCTCCTAATTTAAATTTTAAAATTTTAAAAAAATCGGGAGACTAAATTATTTAAAGCCTCCCGATTAAAATTCAAATTAATTTAAATAATAATTAATTATTTCCAAAGATTGGTGACTTCGTCCGTGCAGAACTTGTACTGATCGTCAAGCAGCTTGCCGGTTGCGGCCTGATCCATGTATAAAGTCGTTATGCCGGCGTTATTAGCCTTAGCTAAATAATCTTTGTCCTCCATGGCCTGCTTAAACGCTTCAGCGTAAAAGTCTATCACGTCCTGGGGCGTGCCTTTCGGTGCGACGATAGCTCTCGCGCTGCCGTACCACTTGTTATAAAGTCCAAGCTCTCCCAAAGTCGGAGCTGCGGGGAACGCGGGCATTCTGCTCTCGGCAAACACGCCTAAAACTTTTACTTCGCTTAAAATCGCCGCGATGTCAGCTTCTTTTGCGACCGAAAAATCAACCGCGCCCTGTCTTAACGCTAACAGCTGGTCAGCAGTGCCGCCGAACGGGATTGCTTTATACTTAATTCCCGCGCTCTTCGCAAATAATTCTGCTCCAATATGATTTGAAGCTTTGCGGCCGTTGGTCGATGCTTTAAGCTTGTTGGGATTCTCTTTGCCCCATGCGACAAGCTCCTCGAGCGTGTTGAACTTGCTATTTTTAGAAACAAGCACTAACGCCGTCTCGTTTACATGATTGCAGACCGGAACAAAATCTTCCATTTTGTAATCGCCTAATTTTTCGACTATATTCGAGCATAAAGTCGGAAGATTGACAAAGCCTAACGTGTATCCGTCCGGCTTGGCCTTGGCAAGAGCTGTCCAGCCTATCGAACCCGAGCCGCCTTCAAGATTATTAATTACGACCGTCTGTCCAACCGTCTTTGTCGCATACTCTGAAAGAACGCGTGCCGTCGTGTCAGTGCCTGATCCTGCTTTATACGCAACGATCATCGTGACTGCCTTGTCGGGCTTCCACTCAGCGAACGCTGCACAAGAACAAAGAGCTAAAGCTAACGCCAAAACTGCGCAAATA
>JAFSNU010000096.1 GCA_017447325.1 Synergistaceae bacterium
CCGCTATAATCTGTTTAAACTTATCTTCGCTCAGCTCGCCGCTTGCAACACGCGCGATTAATTCCTGCTCAACTTCAGCCTTGCGCGACGCCTTTACTTCGCCCCAGACTTTAAGCCCTGCAATTAAGCAGTCCGCCCATACTTTAATCATTATTATTCGCCTCCATATCTAACTCACAAAGCGCGTTTTTAAGCTCAAGCATTGAATTTAAAAGTTGTTTAATATCTTTGCTGTGCTTATCGAAAATTCTGTAATGTTTGTCGATCTCGTACCAGTCATAGCAGTTTCCCTCGCTGTCTTCAGCCGAGTTTAAATGCTTGACGACGTGAAATCTATCTGTGATTTTCTGGTCGCTGTATTCAGTGCTGACCTCGCAGAAGCCGTTTAAATCGCTGTGGCTGCTGCCCTTTGTTTTAAGCACTTCCCGCGCTCCCTTTGTTCCAAATACATACTCCATATTAAAAATAACTCTCCTTTCGTAATACTCTTGATAACCTGCTTTAACCCGCGTTGAACGCGCTCTCCGTGAAATAGACGTTTGTAAATATTAAAATTCTTGCAGTGTTTTAATTGCCCTATTCTCGACAATAGCCCCGCCGCAAGCCGCTTACTCTTGCATTTGTTGTAAGCTTTGAGTTTGCGCTTGAGCCGCAGTAAACTTCGCTTGCGAATTAAAACGTATCCTCGCCCGTAACGGTAACCCAACGCTTGAGGCTTGCGTTTGTCAGCCGGGTAAATCTGCCAGTCGCTTTTAAGCTGTAAATCGTGCTTATTAAGCCACTTGCTTATCTCCTCACGTAATCTCCGTAACTTGCGTTTGTTTGAGCCGAATATTGTTATATTGTCCATGTAGCGAAGATAATACGCCGCCGCCTCATGCTCCCGTATCATGTTGTCTAACGGCTGAAGCGTTGTATTAGCGAACCACTGCGACGTATAAACGCCGATTAATATTCCGCCGCTTATAACACGCTCTATTAAGTCTAATACCCGCCTGTCTTTAATTAACTGCCGCATTCTGTCTAACACAACTTCAGGCTTGAGACTTTGATAAAAATGTTTAATATCGCATTGCAAACAGTATTTAGTATGTTTAACGTCACGTTTAAGCCACCGGCTTATAGCCCTCATCCCGTAATACGCGCCCCGCCCTCGTATGCTTCCGCAGCAGTACGCGTCCATTCCGCGCATGAACACCGGCTCTAACACTTGAATTAAAGCGTGATGAATATATTGATCCGGCCATTGTTTAGGCTCGTTTATCTCCCGCCATTTCCCCGCGCTTGCGTCAAATCTCTTTGATACTCGCGGCACAGCTTGCTTAAACCCAGCCTCTAATATCTTCCGCAATTCTTGCACGCGCTCATCAAAAGTCTCTTCAACCCACGCGGTACACGTATTCGGCCTGTGACCTTTATGCCACCTGTGCGTCCTGTTGACCTCGCATAGTGCAAGACTTAAATTCTCGTTTGAAATTAACTTGTCCCATAAATGACCGACTCTCTTCAATAATCATACTCTCCTTTTAGCATAACGAGCTTTCCACCGGCCTTATTAGGGCTGTACTAACCCGCTCCCTTTGAATAGCTAATCTTTGCCGAGTGGCACGCGAAAACCTGTGCTGGTAATAAAATCTTTTGCCTTGGGATAAATTCCCTAAAAGGAGACGCGAGCCGATGTTGCCGCTCGAGTTCGACGCCGTGTTGTAGTTCAGGTAGAACAGACCGTGATTGACGTTCCGGTTATAGTTACCGCCGCCGTAAACACACGGGTTCGAAGCGTTGAAGTTCCAGTTATCGGACGCGCACAGGTAATCCCGACGCATGTCATTTAGACACACGATTTTATAAAAATTTAAATTATAACCATATTAAATATCTGGGGGAGATCCCCCAGTCCCCCCTAAGGGAGTACAAGGAGACGCGAGCCGATGCTGCCGATCGAGACCGACGCCGCGTCGCAGTACAGGCAGAACAGACCGCGATTGACGACCCGGTTATAGTAACCGCCGCCGTAAACACACGGGTTCGAAGCGTTGAAGTTCCAGTAATCGGACGTATAATTACTCCCGTCGCCGCCTGATGCCTCTGTCGGATAAAACATTGGAACGCCCGCTGAATTTGACACGTTAAGCTTCGTTGAATAACCGCCAACAGGCAGGCCTATGCAAGTCCCGCCCGAGATGTCGCTGAAGCTTGACGGAGTTTTAATTATATTAAGTCCGTTTGAGTCGTTATAGCAGCCGTCAATCCAGTCATA
>JAFSNU010000097.1 GCA_017447325.1 Synergistaceae bacterium
CGGCGTTACTGACGCAGCAGAGCAGCCTATCGCGAATTACAGAGCAAACGCTTTCCATGAAGTTGCGCCGTATTTATTACTCGACGGCCATACTTTAGGCGCGGTTCAGATAGTAATAGCCGACACGGGCTGGAACAAGCTCAACGACGAGCAGCGCGGATGGCTCATGGAAGCCGGAAAGTACGCTCAGGAGTTCAACAAGAATCTTTCAGCCGGCGAAGAGGCAAAAGTCATTGAGCTGTTAAAGAAAGACGGCGTTCATATCATCGACGTGCCGGACAAAGCTCCGTGGGTCGAGGCTTGCCAGCCGACGATTAAGGAGTTCACGTCAAGCCAGGCCGATCTCTATAAGACGATCGTTGACATGCAGTAAGCTTTAAATTTTAAATTAATAATTAAAGCATGAATAGACAGGCGCATAATTCGAGATAATTTATTGAATAATGCGTCTGTTATTTTATTAAATTAAAAATTAAAAGGAGCTGAGCATACTTGCCTAAAATATTTAAAACACTTGAGAAAATCCGGCCGCTTTACGACTGGACGGACAAGATAATAATGTTTATCTGCAAGTTATTATTGATTGCTGATATAGTTATAACGAGTATGTCGGTCGCGGGACGCTATATCGAATTTATTCCGGACCCGGCCTGGAGCGAGCAGATAGTTTTGACGCTGATGGTCTATATGGCCGTTTTGTCAGCAACGCTTGCTATTAGACGCGGAGCGCATATTCGCATGACGGCTTTTGACCCGTACTTGCCCAAAGGCTTTATAAAATTTTTAGACGTATTAGCCGACGTCGCAGTCTTAGCTCTCGGCGTCGTGATGTTGGTTTACGGAATTAAAGTCTGCAACTCGCCGCTCGCGCGTTTTGGACGCTACGAGTCGATTAGAAGCTTGAGCCGCGTTTGGATGTATCTGCCGATTCCTGTCGCAGGAGCGGGCATGATTATATTCGAGCTTGAGCAGATTTTCAGACACATAGAAGCATTTTATATTAAAGATGAAGATAAACAGGAGGCGAAAGCTTAAATGTCACCTGAAGATATTTCGACAATCATTTTGCTCGGCAGCTTTCTTGCCATGATTTTACTGCGCTTTCCGATTGCCTACGCCGTCGGACTTTCGACTGTCTTTTGCTTAATCTCGCAGGGACAGGCTTTAGTCACGATGCCGCAGCAAATGGTCAAGGGCATTTGGTCATTTAGTTTAATGGCCGTCCCGTTCTTCATCACGATGGGCGTGTTAATGGGAACAGGAGGCATCAGCGAAAAACTAATTGCGCTGGCTAACTCGCTGGTCGGCTGGATGCGCGGCGGTCTCGCTATGGTCAATATCGTTGCGTCGTACTTCTTCGGCGGAATTTCAGGCTCGGCTTCGGCTGACACGGCTTCGTTAGGCTCGATCTTAATTCCCATGATGGTTGATCAGGGCTACGACGGAGATTTCTCAACAGCCGTCACTATCACTTCATCATGCGAAGGTCTTTTAGTTCCGCCCAGCCATAACATGGTTATTTATGCGACAACTGCAACCGGTATATCAGTCGGAGCTTTATTCATGGCCGGTTATATCCCCGGCGCACTTCTTGCGTTATCGCTCATGATCGGTTCATATATAATCTCAGTGAAGCGCAACTATCCAAAGGGCGAGCCGTTCTCGTTAAGTAATTTCATTAAGCAGCTTGCAAAATCATTCTGGGCTCTTGCGGCAGTGTTAATAGTTGTCGTCGGAGTTGTTTACGGCGTGTTCACAGCTACAGAGTCCGCAGCTATCGCAGTCGTTTACTCGCTCTTTGTTTCAGTCTTTATATATAAGGGCCTGACTTGGAAGGGCGTTTGGCGTGCGCTTGACACCTGCGTTGAGACTTTAGCAATCGTCTTAATATTAATCGCGACTTCGGCGGCTTTCGGCTACTGCTTGACGATACTTCACGTTCCTGCTAAAGCGGCTTCGTTAATCACGAGTGTATCAAGCAATCCGATAGTCATAGCGTTATTATTAAATTTAATTTTATTAGTCTTAGGCTGCATTATGGACATGGCGCCGATAATCTTAATCGCGACGCC
>JAFSNU010000098.1 GCA_017447325.1 Synergistaceae bacterium
AAAAATTTTACGCTTTAAGCTTTGCGAGTTAGATTTTAAATTTAGCTATAAAATTTTTAAGCTTTAAACTCCGAGCCGATGCCGAAAAATTTTTCAAAGAATAATTTTATTTTGTCGATAATGCGCTGCTTTTTATCCGCGCGTTTCGAATCGAATAACGAGACCGGCGGCATGAACTCGTTAATATCTGAGCCGTATATATTTACCTCGCCGTTGTTGAAAGACTTTTCCAAAAATTTCCGCGTCTCGTCACGCTTTAAGTTTTCGTCTTGAATAATATTATTTAATTCTTCCTCGCGCTTTAAATCTGCGTAATCGTTCCAGGCTTGGATCGGGTCGGCTATATTATTATTTAAATTTAATATAAACTCGTTGATTAAATTTCGTTTGCTGCGAAGCGACGGGCTCGCTTCAACGGCCTTGCGTATCTTAATCAAAATCTCTTTGTCCTGACAGTGCGACGCGTGATACTGGCTGACTAAAATTAAAATATAATCTATATTAATTTCAATCTGCTTGATTAACTCAGTCTCAAAAATTATATCGTCGATTATGTTCGCGCTCTCGCCGGTTTTAAATTTTCTGCGCCACTCGTCGTACAAGTCTTGATACTTGCTTAAATAATCCTGAAAGTCCCGTTCCGAAATTATCTCAAGGTCTTTAAACTCGTCAAAGGCGTTTAATAAATTCCGCATCTTTAAGACAGCGCCGAACAAATTTATAAAATCGCGCTGCGCCTGCTCGCCTGTTATGCTCGGCTGCTCGACCGGAAAATTATTTATTAATTTATCTATTAAATCTTTATAGCCCGGAACATAATGCCCGTCCTTCTCGTCTTTATAGCCGTAATAATAATCTTTAAAGCTGCGGATTAATACAACTCCGCCGGCGTTATTATCTCCGAATAAAGCAAGAGCCTCGTCAACTTGTCTGCTCAGCGGCCTGAAGCAAATTATATTTCCGAAAGTCTTGACGCTGTTTAAAATTCTGTTCGTGCGGCTGAAGGCTTGGATTAAGCCGTGCATTTTTAAATTCTTGTCAGCCCATAAAGTGTTTAAAGTCACCGCATCGAAGCCGGTCAAAAACATATTCACGACTATCAATAAATCAAGCTCTTTGTTCTTCATTCGTAACGATACGTCTTTATAATAATTTTGAAATTTCTCGCTTGAAGTATCGTAGCTTGTTCCAAATAAATTATTATAGTCTTGAATTGCAAGCTCCAAAAATTCGCGTGAAGTTTGATCAAGGCCTGACGTGTCCTCGGGATTTTCGTCCGGCTCGTCCTCGTTGGCTGCATAGCTGAATATCACCGCAATTTTTAAATTTTTGCCGGGCTCGTCTCGCATAATATTTTTAAAACTTTCGTAATAAATTTTTGCGGCGTTGATAGACGAGACTGCAAGCAGCGCATTAAATCCGTTTAATCTCTGCCTGGCCTTTATCTCTTCGATTTGAATTTTATTATTATTCAAAATTACTTCAGAAATATTTTGCAGGGCGTTAAATAAATAAGTCTTGTCGCCTCGGTAAGTCTTGCGGTCAAAATTTTCTAAAATATATTTCGCGATCTTATTAATCCGCTCCGGCGCTTCGAACGCCTGTTTGCGGTTAATGTCCCAGACCTGCTCGTCCTCTATCTCGTCTTCTTTGTCCATAGTTTTAATATAATCGACTTTGAACGGCAGGACGTTTTTATCGTTAATCGCATTGACTATCGTGTAAGCGTGAAGCTGATTTCCGAAAGTCTGTTCAGTCGTCGCGAAATTTATATTTACATTAGGCCCGGCGTTCTCCGCGAAGATCGGCGTGCCTGTGAACCCGAATATATAATATTTCTTAAATTTCTTTATTATCGCCGCGTGCATTTCGCCGAACTGGCTTCGATGACACTCGTCAAATATAATTGCAACTTCTTTATTATAAATTTCGTGCTTAGCATTTCGATTTACAAATATGCTTAACTTTTGAATTGTAGTTATAATAATTTTAGTTTTAGAATCTTCAAGCTGACTTTGCAGAATTTTAGTTGACGTGTTGCTGTTGGCCGCGCCCTGTTCAAATCTGTCGTACTCTTTCATAGTCTGATAGTCTAAGTCCTTACGGTCAACGACAAACAAAACTTTATCAATAAACGGCAAGCGCGACGCGATGCGCGAAGTTTTAAACGACGTCAAAGTTTTTCCCGAGCCGGTCGTGTGCCAGACGTAACCGCCGGCTTCTTTACTTCCGTATAATTTATAATTATGCGCGATTAAAATTTTATTTATAATGCGTTCGGCTGCAGTAATCTGATAAGGCCGCATGACCAGCAGCATTTTTTCCGACGTGAACACGCAGTATTTAGTTAAAATATTAAGCAAAGTTCTTTTAGCGAAAAAAGTTTTGGCAAAGTCAATCAAGTCCGGAATAATATTATTATTCGCGTCGGCCCAGAAGGACGTAAACTCAAAACTTGCGCTGCTCTTATTTTTATAATTTTTCAATTCTTTCACGGCGTTAAATCTTGTCGTGTTAGAATAATATTTAGTATTAGTCCCGTTGCTTATCACAAAAATCTGAATATATTCAAAAAGTCCGCTGCCCGCCCAAAAACTTTCGCGCTGGTATCTCTCGATTTGATTAAACGCCTCTTTAATCGGCACGCCCCGGCGTTTTAATTCTATATGCACCAAAGGCAGGCCGTTTATTAAAACCGTCACGTCATATCTGTTATTATATTTCGCGCCTTGAGCCTGTTTAACTTCATACTGATTTATAACCTGCACTATATTATTATTTATATTTTCTTTGTCGATAAGCTTAATATTTTTTGACGTATTATCGTCGCGCGTCAAGAGCTGTATATAATCTTCCTGAATTTTTTGAGTTTTATGCTCGATGCTCTCGTTCTTGGCCGCGATAATATTATCAAAAAATCTATGCCACTCGCTGTTAGTAAATTTATAATTATTTAAATTCTCAAGCTGCGTTTTTAAATTCAAAATCAAATCATCTTCAGACTCAATATTTAAATAGCCATAGCCCTGACCGCGTAAAATTTCAATAAACTCGCGTTCGAGCTCGGCCTCGCTCTGATAAAATTTTGCATTGCGCTTGGCCGGTTGATACTCAGCTATCACAGTATTTTGATTTGTCTCGGCTATTAGATTAAGATTAAGATTAACGGGATTATCATCAAGCATTTTCAAAAATCTTCTTCCTTTATAATATATAATATATATTATTTATAACTCGCTGCCTAAATTATATAGTTCGTAGCATGATAAATCTATATCGTCATTCCAGATAATTCCAAAGCCTCCGGCGTCAACTCTCACCTGTTCAAACAATCCCGGGACGTAATCCAGCGCATGAAACGGCGGCCATTTTTGCATCAGCGGCTTTACGTCATATTTCTTTTGCGTTCCGTCCTGAAATTTCGCAAGCAAAAATAAATCGGCCGGCGGCGTTATAGATTTTAATTTATGAAACATCTTCAAAGCTCAATAACTTATCACGATAATATTCGTACTGTCTGCGCCGTGCGTTTATCTCGGCGGGAAGTCCGGCCGTCAAGTCGGAGCATAACGAATTAAATTTATCGAGCACGTCAACGATCTTTTGCTGGGTTGCTAACGGGACAACTGGGATTTTAAATTTTCGTATTTTTTCCATAGGAATATTTTTCATTGATGAGGCTTGCAGAAGTTTTGAAATTTGTTCCTGTTCAAATTTTTTTGTCAGGCAATAATACATTACATATTTGGGATAATAATCTTGGCTGTTAATTCGAACACGCGCGACGTTTGGAGCTAAATAATATTTATCATTCTCGTCGATGAGTGCAACCTGTCCTACCGTTCCGACGTACGTGAATAGCATATCATTAATAAATAATTTGCTGCGGTTAAGCATTGACAAATCACTATTATCTATATACTTCACGTTATCTAATATAAGATGTCCGTCTTTAACATTCAACCCTCTCAGAGCAATAATATTTCCAGTCTCTGAATACGTCACATATTTTGTAAATTCAAAGCCGGCAAGTTTGGTAACGGCAGCAACATTCCCAAGCTCGACCCATTCAATATTATCGTCTTTCATGCTTGGGAACAGCCTATCTCTATAAAACTCATACTGTTTTTTTCTCGCCTCAAGCTCCGCCTCAAGCTCCGCCTCAAGCTCCGCCTCAAGCTTAGTAAATTTATCAAGTATATTTACTATCTCCTGTTGCACTTCCAAAGGCGGGAGCGGGATGATAATATTTTCTATTACTTGGCGGGATAGTCTCGGAACGCTGGCCTTTCGTACTTTTGAAATTATATAAGATTGTTTAGATAATAGAAAATGATAAATATACCTGCTGTCGAGATTGTCACCGCACACGATAGGATAGCAATCATCAGCCGCCCAGAAATTATCAAAGCTGTATCCAACTTCACCAGCTGCGCCCGCTCCGATTACAAACACAGTATTGCCGCTATAGTTATATCTATCTATTCTGCCGAGCGGCTCAAGACTATTTTGAAATACAAAAAATTTTCCGTCTGTCGGAAGTTCTTTCCTTGTAACTCTCCGGCCTCGCTCTATTGTCGCCACTTCTCCCAGCGTCTTAAACTCAACGCCGCGCGGGCAAAGCGAACTAATTAATTCATTAAGCCTGCTCATGATCTAAGTCTCCTGTTAAATAAAATTTAAATTTAATCAAGCTCAAGCTCTGCAATAATTTTATTAATCTCAAGTCTCAGCTCCTGCTCGCGGGCAACTATATTATTTATCTCAGCATTCAAAATTTTAATGTCTATCTTCTCGCGCGTGTCCTGCTGCTCGACGTAAGTGCTTACGCTTAAATTATAATTCTGCTCGGCGATCTCGTCCAGCGTCACGAGCCGGCAGAAATATTGTTTATCTTCACGTGCTGCAAACGCGTTGACTATGTTTGAAATATTTTCAGCAGCGAGCCTGTTGTTATTAGTTGCCTTGATATATTCGCGGCTTGCATCGATAAATAAAATTTTGTTGTCGGCCCTGTTCTTCTTCATTATTAATATACAGGTTGCAATGCTTGTCCCGAAAAATAAATTTGCCGGAAGTTGGATGATGCAGTCAATATAATTATTATTTATTAAAAATTTTCTGATCTGCTGCTCGGCGCTGCCCCGGTACATGATGCCCGGGAAACAAACTATAGCGGCCGTGCCTTTATAATCAAGGCAGTAAAGCGAGTGCATAATAAACGCGAAGTCAGCGTTGCTCTTCGGCGCAAGGACTCCGGCCGGGGAATAGCGGTCGTCATTAATTAATATAGTGTTGTCTTTGCCCGCCCAGTGAGTAGCATACGGCGGATTTGAGACTATTAAATCAAATTTCTTGCCGTCCCAGAGTTCCGGCTCGGTCAGCGTGTCTCCGCAGGCAATATTAAAATCTTCAAAGCCCACGCCGTGAAGTATCATGTTAATTCTGCATAAATTATAAGTTGTAATATTAATCTCTTGTCCGTAAAATTTTAAATCGCCAAGTAATTTTTTAGATTTTAATAATAACGAGCCGCTGCCGCACGCCGGATCATAGACGTTATTAATATTATCACGGCCGCACGAGCCAAGCCGGGTTAATAACTCAGCGACGTCTGACGGAGTAAAAAATTCCCCGCCGGACTTGCCAGCGCGCGACGCGTACATCGTCATTAAATACTCGTAAGCATCGCCGAACGCATCTATATCATGATCTTGAACTTGGCCTAAATTCATCTCAGCAATGCCGTCAAGCAAATCGATAAGCCGCTCGTTACGTTTTGCCACCGACGCGCCGAGCTTGTTGCTGTTCACGTCAAAATCTTTGAACAAATCTTTAAAACTTTTCTCCGACGGCGTGCCCTGCGCTGAACTCTCGATATTATTAAACACTCGCTCTAAAGTCTCGTTTAAATTTGCGTCGCTTGCTGCGCGTTTAGTCACGTTGATAAACAGCTCGCCAGGCTTGATAAAATATCCAAGCGAATCAACGAGTTCATTCCGCGCTGTCTCAGCTTTAACGTCGCTCATGTCGGCATAATTAAAATTTAAATCGCCGGCATCGTGCTCAATTTTATTTACATAATCTGCAATAAACTCAGATAAATATCTGTAGAACATCGCGCCCAACACATAATTTTTGAAGTCCCATCCGTCAACCGCGCCGCGCAGTCTGTCAGCGACCGCCCAGATAGCACGGTGAACTTCGTCGCGCTGATTGTTAATTTTAAGCTCAGGCATTTTAAACTCCGTTTTATAAATTTAATTTATAAATTAAAGGCCGCCGAGTTTGAAACACCCGACGGCCGTGCAAATTAATTAATCAATTTTTAAATTTTAATATAAAATCTTAACGCAGCGGCTCAAGCAGTCCGTAGTCGCGTTCTTTGCGCTTATAGACCACGTTGATGTCTCCCGTCTCCGCGTTCTGGAACATAAAGAACGAATGTCCGACAAGTTCCATCTGCATGACGGCTTCAACCGGGGACATGGGCAGTACAGGAATTTTCTTTACCTTCTCGATAGTAATATCATCGGCTGCCGAGCTTGCATCAGCTGCCGGCTCTTCGACGCTGAAAGTAAAGTTGGAGAAATCCATATCGGCCTGAGACTGTCCCTTATCTTTGAGATAGGAATTGTAACGCTTGATGCGGCGCTCAAGATTTTTAAGCGACTGATCGAAAGCCTTGCGGGGCTCCGTTGCATTCTCTTCGGCCCTCAAGATAACCCCGTTCGCGTTGGCGGTCGTCTCGACGTTGTAATTTCCCTTGTGGTGGCTGACGACAATTTGACAGTTCAAAATTTTCTTGAAGAACTTTTCCATCTTTGCGATCTTGTTCTCCATGTAATTTCTAAGATTGCCGTCAATTTCTGTTCCGCGCTGAACAAAACGTACTTCCATCGACCTTCGCCTCTCTTTGTTTATGATGTGAATATATTTTAACATACTTTAATAAAAATTAAATAAAATTTAAATGCTATAATTTTTTAAAATTAATTTTAAATTTTTAAACTTGTGACTAACTGCAAGCAAAATTAATTTTAAATTTAAATTAAAATTTTTAAATTTTAAACGGAGGATTTTATTATAATGGAGACAAGGCCAAGCTATACTTTTGAAATTTTTCCGCCTAAGTATAATCAGAGCAAGGCAAGCACGTACGCAGCAATCGACGGACTGGCTGCGCTTAATCCCGATTTAATCAGCGTCACTTACGGAGCGGGCGGCAGCAGCCGGGACAACACTATCGAGATCTCGTCGGCAATTCAGAACAAATATAAAATTCAGGGCGTCGCGCACTTGACTTGCGTTGACAGTTCCCGCGAAAATATTTTGAAAATTCTCGACGAGCTTAAAGCTAATAATATTAAAAATATTTTGGCGCTGCGCGGCGACTTGAAAGACCCTAATGATTTAAGCAAATGCGACTTTCACTATGCGGCTGAATTAATAAAATTTATTAATCAGGAACGCCCGGACGATTTTAAAATTTTAGCGGCCGGCTATCCCGATAAGCATCCTGAAGCGGCAAGTTTAGAGCAAGACTTAAAAAATTTAAAGGCTAAATGCGATTTAGGCGTCAGCGAGATTATAACGCAATTATTTTTTGACAACGACGAGTTTTTTAAATGGCTCGATAAAGTAAGAGCTTTAGGAATTAATCAGCCTGTTGTAGCGGGAATAATGCCGGTGACTTCTGCCTCGCAGCTTGAGCGCATGGCCTCGATGTGCGGGGCTGTCATCCCCGAGCGCGTGAGAAGATTTGTTGACGCTTATAGAAATAATTCGTGGGCTTTAAAGGACGCGGGCGTGACTTACGCGAGCGAGCAGATTTTGGATTTGCTTGCAAGAGGCGTTGACGGAATACATCTTTACACGATGAACCAGGTCGA
>JAFSNU010000099.1 GCA_017447325.1 Synergistaceae bacterium
ATACCGAGGCCGTCAAAGGCTGTCATCGAGTCGTTATTATAATTTTATAATTTAAAATTAAAAATAAACGCGCCCGGCTTGAAATTCAAATAAGCCGGGCGTTATAATTAAAAATATTTTTAAATTATAAATTTGGCAGAAGGGAGATTAACGCCATAAAAATTTTATTTGTACTTGACAGTCTTTCAATACAGGGCAACGCGAATGTACACGCCGCGCTGAAGCTAGTTAGAAAGTTACGCAAGAATAACGAAGTCTATGCCGCTTCTCTGTTACGAGGGGAGGGTATAGATTCTTCCAAAACGGAGTTATTTAAAGACGTAAAATTATTTACCCAGTTTAAAAATTTATTTAAATTTCAGCAAGATAAAAACTGGCTTAAGATTTCCAAAATTAAGAGAGCTTTATTATGTCTTGCTCATCCGGTTTTATTTGCGCAAATTTTATATAGAAAATATTTATATTCTAATAATAAGCCTATTAAGGGCTATTTAAACGCAATAGAAGAGGCGTGTGAAGAATGGAATATTGATGCTGTCATAGGTTTTTGCATGCCGTATTATATTCCTGTCACGATGGCAAGCGCGAATATTAACGCGTTAAAAATTTTAATTCAGTTCGATCCATATACTAATAACCAGACGCTGCCGAAAGGCCGCAAGTGGGAGAAGCGCAGGCGGCTTGAAAGCGAAGTTATTAATAAATTAGATTCTTTATTTGTAGTTGATTTTGTCTATGACGAGATGTCGCGCCTTGGCCTGGGCAATGCTAATAAGCTTGTCTCTATGCCGTTCCCTGCTATCGAGACTGATGCTGACGGTAATTTTAATAATTTAGAAGATTTTAATAATAAATTAAATCGCGATAATAAAAATAAAATTATAAAATTTCTTTATACTGGCGTGTTTTATGATATTATTCGCAATCCCGAATTTTTATTAAAATTATTTGAGAAATTGCCGGAGAATTATGAATTTCATTTTGTGGGCGGCGGAGCTTGGAACACTGTCAAAAAATTTGTAAATGAGCTCGGCAAGCGTCTTGTGCTTTATGGATGGCGCAGCAGCGATGAAGTCAAAAATTTTCTGCGTGAGGCTGATATATTAGTCTGCCTTAATAACTCGATTACAAATCAAATGTCGTCTAAAATTTTAGAATATATCTGCACCGGCAAGCCCGTTTTGAATATTTATAAAGTTGATGACTGCCCGTCTTTAAAATATACGGCGAGATATAAAAACTGCATGGATTTAAAAGAAGCTGAGATTACGCCGGAGATTTTAAGCAGCGTTATCAATTTTGTTGACACGCATATTAACATGCTTGAGCCGCTTGATGACATAATGAAAAATTTTAAAGAGAACACGGACTTTCACGCGGCAAATATGATTGAAGATAAATTAAACGAGTTATTACAAAACAGGAGCAAATAAATAATTATGAGCGATTTTAATAATGCTGTATTATTAATTACGGGCGGCACAGGCTCGTTCGGCAATGCTGTATTAAAACATTTTTTGAATTCTGACTTAGCGCAGATCAGAATTTTTTCGCGCGACGAGAAGAAACAGGACGACATGCGCCATGACCTTCAGGCAAAATATCCTGACTTGGCGCATAAAGTTAAATTTTATTTAGGCGATGTACGCGAGGCAAAGTCTCTTGCTGAGGCAGTGAACGGGGTTGATTATATATTTCACGCGGCGGCGTTAAAGCAAGTCCCGTCCTGCGAATTTTTCCCGATGGAAGCCGTAAAGACTAATATAATCGGAACTGATAATTTATTGCGCGCGGCAGTAGAGGCTAAAGTCAAAAAAGTTGTGTGCTTGTCAACTGACAAAGCAGCTTATCCCATTAATGCAATGGGAATTTCTAAAGCCATGATGGAGCATGTAGTATATGCTAACGCGAGGGCTGCGGCTGAGAAAGGCGGGAGCGTGATTTGCTGCACGCGCTACGGCAACGTTATGTGTTCGCGCGGCTCTGTCATTCCGTTATTTGTCGATCAGATTAAAGCAAAAAATCATATTACTATTACTAATCCCAGCATGACGAGATTTTTAATGAACTTGGACGAAGCGGTCGAGCTTGTTCGTTTCGCATTTGAACACGCGCACCCGGGCGACTTATTTATTAAGAAAGCTGACGCGAGTACGATAGGCGACTTGGCAAAGGCCGTTCAAAAAATCTTTGGCAATACTGGAATTAATATTATCGGCACGCGCCACGGAGAAAAATTATACGAGACTTTGATGACCAGCGAGGAAAAGTTAAGAAGCCAGGACATGGGCGAGTATTTTAGAGTAGCGGCAGATAATCGCGATTTAAATTATGATAAATACGTGATTAAGGGCGACTTTAAAGAAAATCTGGAAAATCAGGAAGCTTACACTTCTCATAATACTAAAATTTTAAATATTGATGAGATAGTCGATAAGCTGCTTGAAACGGATTACGTAAAGTCTGAAATTAAAAATATATAATTTTACTTAGGAGGAATTGCCGTGAAGTTTGGTATAATGGGCATGGGCATGGGCGGACATATTGTCTCTTTATATCTCCGTTCTCACGGACATGACGTAACAGCCTTTTCGAGAGATTCGTTAAATATATTTTCAAGAATTAATAATTTATTAAATTTAAATAATATTATAAACGCTGTTAAGCTTGATGTAAATAATGAGCTTGAGCGTCTTGGCGAAATTATTGATAATCAAAATTTTGATGTTATTATTAACTGCACGGGCGTTTTAAATCAGAATGCAGAAAATAATCATGCGGAAGCGGCGTATATTAATTCTTTCCTGCCGCATTATCTGGCTAAAATCACAAAAAATTTAAATACTAAAATAATTCACTTGAGCACGGACTGTGTTTTCAGCGGCGCGAGAGGCAGCTATCTTGATAATGATATTCCTGACGGTCAAAGTTTTTACGCGCGGTCTAAAGCTCTTGGCGAGCTTAATGATAATAAAAATTTGACGCTTAGACTTTCTATAATCGGGCCGGACATGAATTATGACGGCATAGGATTATTAAACTGGTTCATGAAGCAGACTGAAAGAGTGAAAGGCTTTTCGGGAGCAATATGGACCGGTCAGACGACTTTGCAGCTTGCTAAAACTATCGAGTTCGCGGCTGAGAATAATATTACGGGCTTGATTAACGCCGTGCCGGACGTGAGCATAAATAAATTTGAGCTGTTAAAATTATTTAATAAATATATTAGACGCGAGCCTATTATAATAGAAGAAGATTTAAATTTTAACAGTGATAAGTCGCTTGTTAGATCAAGCTATGACAAGTTTAATTATAAAATCCCGGGCTATGAAGAGATGATAATGGAACTTGCGGATTGGATGCGAGGTCATAAAGAATTTTATCCGCATTATAAATTATAAATTATAAAAATATTATGAATTATAAAAATATTTTAGTCACGGGAGCGCAGGGCTTTGCCGGCAAAAATTTAATTAAAGCGTTAAAGCTTCGCGCTGATTTAAATTTAAATATATTTGCTTACTCGCATAATTTAAATAAGCCTGACGAGCTTGAAGAATTTTGCAGCTCCTGCGATTTAATTTTTAATTTCGCCGGAGTGAACAGGCCTGTTAATAATGAAGATTTTATAATTGGAAACGTAAAATTTTTAGCTGAGATTTTAGATAAAATTAAAAAGAATAATAAAATTAAAATCATGCTCGCGAGCAGCGTTCAGGCAAGCTTAACGGGACGCTTTGCTAATTCTGAGTACGGCAGGTCTAAACTCGAGGCCGAGAAATTATTAATTAATTATGCGAGTAATATAAATAATAAAGCTGAAATATTTATTTACAGGCTGCCTAATTTAGCCGGCGCGGGCGTGCGGCCTAATTATAATTCTGCAATAGCGACGTTCTGCAATGCGATTGCAAATAATCTTGAGTATAAAATTACTGACAGAAATATTATGCTTGAGATTGTTTTTATTGAAGATTTAGTTTGCGAGATGTTAAATTTGCTTGATGATAAGGCGCATAGGCTTGAAGATGAAGATTTTTATTATTATGTGCCTGTGAGCTATAAGGCAAGTTTAGGCGAGATAGTAGATTTATTAAATTATTTTAAAAATTATAATCGTGTGCATGAGAACGCGGGCGAGTTTGAGCTGAAGCTTTATAAAATGTATTTGAGCTATATTAAAATTAAAGAGGCGTAATTTTAATGTTTAAGAATAATAATAAAATAAAATTAATGATAGTTGTCGGGACGAGGCCGGAGATAATAAGGCTCGCTGAAGTGATTAAAAAGTGTAAAAAATATTTTGATACGCTGCTTGTGCATACCGGTCAGAATTATGATTATAATTTGAGCGGCGTGTTCTTTAAAGATTTTGAGCTTGACGAGCCGGATATTTATTTAAACGCTGCCGGTGATGACGCGGGCGGGACAATGGGCAATGTGATCGCTAAGTCTTATAAAATATTTCAAGATTTAAAGCCTGACGCTGTATTAGTTCTGGGCGACACTAATTCTTGTTTGTGCGTAATTTCGGCCAAGAGATTAAAAATTCCGGTGTTTCACATGGAAGCCGGAAATAGATGCAAGGATGAAAATTTGCCGGAAGAAATTATAAGAAGAATTGTTGACGTAACGAGCGATATAAATTTATGTTATTCGGAAAACGCGCGGAGATATATTTTAGACGCGGGCGCACGGCCTGAATATACTTTCGTGACGGGTTCGCCCATGGCCGAAGTTTTGTCTAAAAATATTAATAAAATTAACGCGAGCAATATTTTAAATAATTTAAATTTAGCATCGCGCAAATATATTTTGCTCTCGGCGCATCGCGAGGAGAATATAGATATAGAGATAAATTTTTTTAATTTAATGAACGCGGTAAATAATCTGGCGGAAAAATATAATATGCCGGTTTTATATTCATGTCATCCCAGATCTGAGAAATTTTTAAAATTAAGAAATTTTAAGTTTAATGATTTAGTAATTCAGCATAAGCCGCTTGGATTTTTTGATTATAATAAACTTCAGGCTAACGCGTTCTGCGTAGTTTCTGACAGCGGGACTTTGCCGGAAGAGTGCGCGTATTTTTACAGCATTAATCAAGGCTTTCCGGCTGTATCTGTTCGAACTTCAAGCGAGCGGCCCGAAGCGATAGATAAAGGCGTTTTGATTATAGGCTCTATAGATTCAAATTCTGTCTTGCAGGCAGTTAATTTAGCTGTCGAGATGCACGCAAATAATGACTGGCCTGTTAAAGTTCCGGCTTATATAGACGAGAACGTGAGCGCGAAAGTAATAAAAATTATTCAAGCTTACACGTCGATTATAAATAAATTTATCTGGCGGAAATAATAATAAAATGCCCGGGCTTAATTTAAAATTTTAAATCACCCGGGCGTTAATTTAATTAATTAATCTAATCAGCTTTGCGTCTTAAAATTATTTGCGCGGTAATTAAAAATATTAAAGCCATGAACAGGCCGCGCGGGTAAAAATTATTTTGCATAGTGTTGCAGCCGCAGTCGCTTGAGTCTCCGCCGTTTTTCTTCTCGGCCTCTTTAGAGTGTTTTTGGTTAATATTAATATCGCCGCTTGATATTAACGTCACGTCCATCGTCTGCGGTGTATTATACTCGTAATAGCCGGTTAAATATTGATACGTCACGCTGTACGGGTATTCGTCAAAATATGCAAGGCCGGAATTATCATCGTACGATACCGGATATATAACGTCGTCGCTCGCGTTATAGCCGGTTATGTCGCCGGAGACAACGCGCGGCAAATTCGCATAGCCCGTATAGACGCTTAAATCAACTCTAAATTTATTGTCAGTACTTACAACTTTCAAGCCTTCGCGCTCTTGCCCGTAAGTCTTGACGTAAGATAATTTTTCGTTCGCGCTCAAGTCTAAAATTAAAATAGAATTAAGCTCGCACTCAAGCTCCATTAGCTTTAAATTTTTGCTTAAATCTAAATCTTCGAGTTTATTATTATCGCACTCGAGCGTGTATAAATTAATATTTTTGCTCACGTCAAGCGAGGCCAGTTTATTAGAGTAGCAATAAAGTTCTTCAAGCTTAGTAAAATATTCAATGCCGGCCAAGCTTGAAATCTCAAGCCCGTTAACGTCCATGCTGACAGTTCGCTCGATCTCGTCGCCGCTCAAAATATTATCAGCATTAATATCTAAATTATCGCTTATATAAGCCCTGAAATTATCGTCCGGGAAATTCGCAGAATTAATATCGACAACTTCGGCGCGTGATGAGCTTAAAGGCGCGAGGATTAAAATTAAAATTAAAAATATTTTGCGCATGATTTTACTCCTGCTAAAGCTAAAATAAATAATAAGCTGAAGCTAAAATTAAAGCCCGAATTACAGCCTCCGCCTGAGCCGCCGCCGGATTTTTTAGAGCCGGAGCTTGAGCCTGAGTCTGAGTCAGAGCTTGAGCCGGATTTATTAGTGTTGTCTGAAATAGTGACGTCCATTTTAGTCCCGTTATAGCCGACATCATAATCATAAACTATCTTGGCAGGCTTTGACGCGAAAGTTAAAACGCCGCTTGAGTTGCTTGTGATTTCAATCTCGCTGCCGCTTGCGTCATAAGCTTTAATGTTGCTTATATTATCTAAGCTGCTTGAAGTGCTGTCGGCGGCTTTCACGCTTGCAACGCTTGCCGTGCTTGCGGCTATATACGCGTTCAAGTCGAACTGATACGCCCCGCCGGAGCTTGTGATATTTAAGCCGCTTAATTTCTGACCGTAGCACTTTAATCTTTCGAGGCTGCTAAATATGCTGCTCGTTACGTCAAGCGCGGGCATTGAATTATTTTGACAGTCTAAACGTTTAAGCTGTTTGTTATCATCGACTTTAAGCTCGCCTAAATTATTATCGTCGCAAACGAGAATTGAAAGCCGCGTCGTGCTGAGCTTTATTTCAGTTAAATTATTAGAGTAGCAATATAATCTCTCAAGCATACGGCATGAGATTAAATCTAAAGTGCTTAAGCTGTTAGCGCTGCAGCTCAGGCTCTGTAAATTTTCGCAGCCGTCAACATTAATCGAACCTAAATTATTTGCACTGCACTCGAGATTAGTAAGCTGTGGGCAGCCGCTCACGTCTAAACTTTCCAAATTATTATTCTGGCAGTTTAAATTTTGTAAACTCTCACAGCCGGTCACGTCCAAGTTCGCGATGCTTCCGCCGGAGCAGTCGAGCGTGTTTAAATTTGTGCAGCCGCTCACGTTAAGATCCTCGAGGCTGGTGCAGTTCTTGACGCTCAGTTCCTCCAATTTCTCGTTGTTCTTCACTTCTATATTCTGCAAGCTCGCGCAGTTGTCAGCCGTGACACTCGTCAATGATGAGTTCGCGTTCAGGTCAACATTCTCGAGGCCGTTGCAGTTTGTCAAGTCTATCGTCTCTAAATTCGTAAGCTCCTCCAGGCCCTCGAGGCTCGTTAAATTTTCGCTGTCAGTGATAACTAATTCTTTAACGGACTCCTTCTCCTCGGTCGTCATCGCGGCGATGTCCTCAGCGAGATTTTTCGAGTCGGTCGTTATAACTGTCACCGGCGGCGCTGGCTCGGGCGTTGGCTCAGGTTCTGGTTCTGGCTCTGGTTCGGGTTCAGGCTCTGGCTCAGGCTCTGGCTCGGGCTCTGGATCGGGTTCAGGTTCAGGCTCAGGAGTCGGAGTCGGCTCTGGTTCGGGAGTTGGTTCTGGAGTCGGCTCTGGTTCAGGTTCGGGCTCGGGCGTGGTATTGCCGCCTGTGCCGCCGCTTCCGCTGTTGTCTTCAGGATCAGGCGTTGGAGTAGGAGTCGGGGACGGCGAAGGACTTGGGGACGGAGTTGGAGTTGGAGAGGGTGCGGGCGTCGGAATGCTGACCTTGACTGTTATATCTTTGCTCACGTCTGTATAATATTGTGATGCAACTCTTATTGTTGTTGTGCCTCCAGTTGTGCCGGCCGTTAGCGTTATCGTTCCGTTATCATCAGATACTGCTGTGAGTATGCTTGTGTCCATTCCTTCAGTTGACCATGATACGCCGCCGATAGCATTATCAGGGGAAAGTTCAGCAGTTAAAATTTTCGTCTCTCCGGCATTGAGAGAAAGAATTCCGCCTTCGCCATCGTTAAGTCCAGAAACTTCTAT
>JAFSNU010000008.1 GCA_017447325.1 Synergistaceae bacterium
TGCCTTCCCATACGGAGCCGACATTGAGCCACGTCGATTTGTCACTGCCGTCTTTGCCGGTATATGACCCTGATCGCACTGCTAAATCGTAAAGCTTTTTCATTATAAGTGAATACCCTCCTTTCAATCTCTCCGTGTCCAGAATGACTAGTTTTACGGATTTTAAAGTGAACTTTTACGGCGCTGTCAACTACTTATGAGAAAATCTGAGCATCATATGATTTTAAACTTGCGCAAGTACTCTAATTTTCTCATTTAAGTTATATATATCGCAAAGTTTAAACATAAAAATTTAATTCTGGTACAATAATAAATATTTGGGAGGCTTGGTAACAGTTAATAAAAAGTTATAAAATATTATAAAAACATTATTGTTTATATAACTTGCCCCCTGTATAATAATTATGAAAGGAGGCAAGGCCATGATAAAGACAATACGTGTAATGATAATTCCTAATAACAAACAAGGAACTCGTTTATTCCAGTTTGCGGGAACAGCGCGTTTTGCTTATAACTGGGCGTTAGAGGAAGAAAAGAAAAATTACGAAGCTGGCGGTAAATTTCTTTCAGATAATGAGCTTCGTAAACGTTTCACGCAGTTTAAGCAAGAGCCTAAAAATCTTTGGCTTTATACGATAAGCAACAACGTTTGCAAACAGGCTATTAAAGACGCTGTAAATGCTTATAAGAAATTCTTTGATAAGTTGGCGCAGTTCCCAAGATATAAAAGCCGCAGACGCAATAGGCCGAGTTTTTATGTCGATACTGAGAAAATTCAAGTTACTAAAACACATGTAAAACTTGAAAATATCGCGTTAAGTAAAAGACGAGCAAGACAGACGGCTAACTGGTTCAGACTTGCAGAGCCTGAAAGAATACCGTTGAACGTGAAATATTTTAATCCGCGCGTTTCTTTTGAGGGGTTGAACTGGTTTTTAACTTTAGGAATTGAAGTTGAAGATGTGCAGCCTAAAGAATTAACAAGCCAAGGCGTTGGAATTGATTTAGGAGTTAAAGATTTAGCTGTGTGCAGCTCGGGGCATGTTTACAAAAATATTAACAAGAAAAGCCGAGTGAGACGGCTCAAGAAAAAATTGCGCAGGTTACAGCGCAAAATCTCACGAAAATATAATAAAAATAAGAAAGGAGAAAGTTATCAGAAAACACGTAATATTATAAAAAGCGAGAAGCAGCTTTTAAAAGTAAGTCATAGACTAATGAATATCAGGACTAATTACATTCATCAGGTCACAACGGAGATAATAAAGCGAGAGCCAAGCTTTATAGTTCTTGAAGACTTGAATGTAAGAGGCATGATGAAGAATAGACATCTGGCAAAGGCCGTTCAGGAGCAGAAACTTGCGGAGTTTTGCAGGATTATGCAGTATAAATGCGAATGGAGCGGCATAAGTTTTATTACAGCTGACAAATTTTATGCGTCAAGTAAAATATGCTCGTCATGCGGACATAAGAAAAACGATTTAAAGTTGTCCGACAGAGTATATAAATGCGAGCAATGCGGGACTGTGATAAATCGAGATTTTAACGCCAGTTTGAATTTATTTCATTATGGACTTGAAAAATTAGCATCAAATCAATAAACAGGATTTAGCTAATATGTACCGATTCGTTAGTCGGGAATTTAAGCCTCCGGAGCATCATACCAAACGCGAGTAGCAGAGTATCGCAAAAGCGGATGCGATGAACGAGGAATGAAACATAAAGGTTGTTTTATAACTTTTTATAAGTTTTCTGTAACGGATGTAATAAGCATATAATCAAGAAGTCCCGTCAAATTAAAATTTCTGACAAAAAACACTTTGCGCTCAAAAATAAAAATTCTGACATCACAACAATGTTCATTGCTTATTAATGGCAAACTTCACAAAAAACATCGCATTCAAAGCGGCTTATATCTTGCTCAGGAAGATAATGGACTTTATATTGCCTGCGATTACTCAATCCCCGAGCGTTGCTTACAGATATACGGGCTGTCAGGTGATTTTATATACTCTCAAGACAATGGCGAAGGATTTGTTGAAGAATTTAATAATCCTCTTGACGCTGTAGATTACTTGCTTGGTGTTTCTCTTGAGATACTGCGGGGCGAATAAAAATATGGACGCTGGAAATTGCGTAAGAAGTTCAAACGAGTAATTAAAGCCGCCCGTAAATGGTGTGGGGTTCATTAATTAAATAAAAGGCCGATTATAAAATTCATCGGCCTTTTTATAATTTATTATTTTAATAATTTTACCCATGTTGCCCTATATTTCGACTTACTCTCGAGCACGCCAAAATTTTGCATATGCTTTAACATTTTTAAAGCTGAAGCCCTTAAATAGCCGGTTGTCTGCAATACTTTCTCTAACTGAATATCGCCCTCTTTCACTCCATTGCCAAGTTCATTTTTTATGGCCTCAAGTAAACGCTGATGATCTATCGGCATTATTCCGGCCTGATACGCTTTCAGAATTGGCGATCGTGCGCTGTACTTCCCCTGATATTTTATTTCATTAGTTTCTTCTGAAATATTTTCAGGCTTTTCCTCTAAAGCTCCTTGAATATTCTCTCTTAATTTCGGCATTTATATTACCTCATAATAAATTATATATTTCTTTATTTTGTAATATTATATCATGTGAATTTAAATAATATAATTATAAATTATATAATCTTTTATTTCCAGAGATTATGAAAATTCCCTTTCAGCATTTCACGGTATGCGTGCCATATTTTTTTATATAATTCAATAAATTGGCTGCGCTGATTTTTTCGCATATATTTGTCCCAGCAGTCGCCCGAAGCTATATTTTTTAATAAAATATTACTTCGCGGCAGTCTTCCAGCGACTGAATATTTATGTTCATCAAGTACAGCCTCGACCTCAGCAGCAAGCTTGCTGCTGGTAATGCAGTTTTTTATAATAGCTGTCTGCTCTGCGCCTACTCCTGCGTCACGTATATATTCCCACACAGAGCGAAGATTTATTATGCTGTTATAATCTCCAAGCACAGGCACAAGGACTATGTCCGCGAATTTTAACGCTTTTGTTATCGTCTCGTCTTTTGACGGATGCGTGTCAATGACATAAAAATTAAAATCCTCATCTGCAAAATCATCTTTTAATTCAGTTCGTACCTCAATTGAATTAAATAATGACTGAGATAATTTTAACGTTTCAGCTAAATTTTTCTGTTCGTCTAAATCTATTGCAAGCACTTTTAAATTATTTTGCGCTGCAATCTGTGACAAAATAAGGCTTATTGTCGATTTGCCAACTCCGCCTTTATAATTCCATATCGTTACAGCTAATTTTTCTTTAGACATTATATAACCTCATATTATGTATTAATTATTTATGTAATTCTAAATTTTATAATATTATATCATGTAATACAAAATTATTGTGATTATATATTGTAAATACTAATAAAATTTATAATAATAGTTTATTATGTAAAAATAAATAACGTAATTTAAAATAATATTATATTTTATTATTTAGAATTTTTTATTCATTAAATTTAAATAATATTATTAGCGGCATTATCTTCTACAGCGTCTTCACGAATAAAATATTCACGTAAAACCTGCGTTGATTTATGTCCCGTCTGATTCATTATCGAACGTTCAGACTTGCCCTGACGTATTGCCGTAGTTACAAAACCAGATCGCAGACTGTGAGCTGATAAATCGAGCGACAATCCTGCATTAACGGCGGTATTTTTTACGATTAGCCTGATACTTTGAGGTGTTAAACGATTAGGTGTAATATGGCCGTCTTTCAATAGACGTCTAAATAATGCACCGTTAAAAATATTGCCGACATAAAGCCAGCGTTTTAACAAGTGTGTAGGCGAAATATTTTCATCGTCGTTACTCGGAAAAATAGCTTTTATCATGCCGTGTCCTTCCTGATCCGTCTTCGAGCGTACAATTTCTGCCAACAAAATTTCCTGACCGTTCTTAAACGTCCATTTAAGATTTTCGACGTTGAGAGCACACAGTTCAGAACGCCTGAACGCGCCAGCAAAACCCAGCGCGATAATCGCCCTGTCTCTGATGTGCTTAGGCGAACTGTCATCAGGAATTGAATTTAACAAGTATCGAACAATATCGGCAGTAGCGGCATCATGTTTTTTCTTTGCTGTTCCGTATTCCCGTTTACAGCCTTTCATAAATTTTTTAATTAATAAACTCTCAGTCGGAGATATAAATCCATTCGCTTTATGAGCAGTTGATATAGCTGCTATCGTCTGCTCTATTGTCGAATATTTAAATCCATTATCTGCCATTTCAACAAGATACGCTGCTAAGATTTCAGGTGAAATGGGAAACGTATAATTAAAGCCTTTAAGCTCACACCAGTTAAAAAATCGTTTAAGACGTGATGAATAAGCACGTTTTGTCTCTGGTGCGACAGAAGCCTCAATAAGACGTCTAACTCTGTCAGTATATTCCGATAAATCAGGTGAAATAAGTTCACTGTTTTTTATAATTACCGACGAACTTTCGTTTAATTTATCATCAAGCTTCATTTTTCTTCACGGCCAGTTTTATCTTTCCATTTTTTCAGTTTATAAAAAACATTTCTCACCATTTACTCCATCATGTTAATGAATATTTTTTATATTATAACAAATGATTTTAAGATAAATAATCTTAAAATATTAATTGATAAAATGACAAAAAAATTAGCGATAAGGTAATCTTATCGCTATTTATTCGATAAAAAACCTTATTTCAGGCTATAATAATATTAAATTAGCATAAATTTCATTTTGAGGGCATAAAAAATGCAGTGGCTATAGCATCTACGGGACTGGCCAGGACACTCATTTATCAACCTTTTTTAAAAATACTCAGACAAGCGATGTTATAAATAAAAAGGTTATGAAATGACATTATCAGACCCGTTTCACTGACATTGATTGAATATAATGCTTATAATTAAATATAAAAATACTATATTTTATTTAATTGCTCTTTATTTAAAATATCTATTAGCTGTCTCGGCGTAACAATAAAAGGTTCTGTCGGAAAATGTTTCAAGTTGCCAGTAACGAGAAACGAATTTTTATCTTGATTTTGTGCAGCAGCCAGATAAAAAGGCAAATCGTTTACATCTGGCATGGCAAAATCATATAAAACAGGTTCAAACAATATTCCAAAATAAAAAATTGAGTTTAACAAAAAATCGATTTTTTCTCGCGAAAAATTGAATTTACTGCGATTGAGTACAATTTTATATTCATGAGCAATATCATGGCTGTAAATGGACACAATATCACCGGATATAATTTTTTTAACTACCTGAACAGTCGCTGCATCTTCTTTATCAGATAGTAACGCTGATATAAGAACGTTTGTGTCTATCACAGCAAACAGCTCATAAAGATTTATCCTCGTCTCTGGCAAAATTAATTTCATCGTTAATATCATCTAAAGACATGCCTTGCAATCCGTTGTGTTTAGCTTCAGCTCGCAGCGCTATAAACGTATTCATCGCATTTTCTCTCGTGATTTTTTGTTCAGGAGAATAAATATTAAACGGAATTTTTCTTTCTCTAACGACAGCTCGTGCAAAAATATTAAACGCAGTAGAAGCATTCATGCCAAAATCAGAGCATAATGCGTCAAACTGAGACTTTAAAGATTGTTCCATACGAACACTAAAAGTTGTAATTGACAAAATCAACACCTCGTTTATAAATAAATTTAATTAATTATAAAAAATCAGGTTCAAAAAAGCAAATAAAAGCACCTGATAGGTTAAAAATATTTATAAATTAAACGCCCGCAAATTTTAATATAGCAATTTTTAATTCTCCATAAATTAAATTTTTAAATTTTTAATTTATTTTTGATAGAATTAATTTAAAACATTTAATTTAATATAATTAAACGAAATCTATAATAATCTTAATCCCATTCATCTTTGAGCAGAAAATCACGGATATTAAAATGCTTTATGCCGTCTCTGCTCCTATTTACCTCATCAAGCGACAGTACATATTTGGGGTAATTATCTGGAATGCCTCTATACGCTCCAAATTCCCGTTCTATAGTGCTTGCTTCGGCAAGCAAATAACAGACCTGCAAATAA
>JAFSNU010000100.1 GCA_017447325.1 Synergistaceae bacterium
CTCCGTCACTTCGTGCCACCCTCGAGAGTACATGCCCGTACTCTCTCAACCTTACAGGGGAGGCAAGAGCAATTAAAAAGTGCTTTTACTATAATAACGCTCCCGGGTTGACAGCTCAGGAGTTTCATTTTGCAAAAAATAACGCCTCCCGTTATGTTTCAAACGAGAGGCATTTATTCACGAGGATAGTTTAAGCGTTCCGGCGCTTAAACTTGATTTAATCGCTTATTTATTTGCTGAATTTTCTATAAGCTAATGCTAAAGCTGCTAATGCGAACAAGCCGAAGCCGGCGTTGCATCCTGAGCTGCTGCCGTGCGAGCTTGTATCCTGCTCGTCGTCGGTGTCGGTGTCCGTGTCGTCGTCCGTGTCGGTGTCGGTGTCGTCATCGCCGGACGGAGTCGGTGTATAATTCGCCGCAGCGACCGCTATATCATCGCTGAACGCTCCGCTAACCTCGCCGGTCAAAGTCGAGTAGCTGATTGCATACTGCCTTCGGGCACCGGGACTTTCACGTTTGAGTCGTCCGGATCTCTCAGGTCTGACGTATCGATATTAAGCGTCTTGATCTCTTCGTTGATGCTATCGTTGCCCTCTGAATTCTGAACTGTCATTGCTCCGACGATTGCTCCGTCCTCGACTTTAGCAACGCGCATTGCTCCGCGCTCAAAGCCTGCCATGAACGGAAGTGTCCAGCCTGCCGGGGCAAGCCTGATAATAAAGATCGTGCCGGGGTGAACGGGCGTTGAAAGTGCCGCGCCGATGTTCGTAAACAAGCCGTCAGCGTTCGGGGCAAAAACTCCCGTTATGATCTGAGCGATTGTACGCGGTATCGCGCTCATCCTTGAGACGAGGCCGCTGAAGCCGCCCTGAACGATTGCGAAGCTTATTACTCTCGGGAGCTGCCACACGCCGCTTGCGTCCTTAGTGACTAAGTTATCGCTGCCGTTCGCAGGCACTTTATAATAAATTACGTCGCCGCTCTTGATCTCTTCCGTCGGGTCGCTGACGCTGCCGCTTGTGACTTCGCCTGACGTTACCTTTGTCTCCGGCTCGCCGCTTAATAACACATTAAGCTCAAGCGTGAAGTAATAATCATCGCTGACGCAGAACTGGAATCTATAATAGTCCGGTGACGTCTCGCTGATAGCTTCCTGGCCTGATATTGCCGTCAAGTCTGTAATTGTTAAAGCGTCGAGGTCGCTCGTGCTTGTCCAAGTTGAAGTCTCGTCTCCGAGCCAGGCCGCCTTGAGCTTAGCATTGCCCGCGCTGACTGAGAACACCGGCGTCGTGTCCGGCGAAGCGACTTTATAAGCCGTGCCGTTGACTTTCACGCCTGCCGTCAAATCATTGCTTGCAGTCGTCAATTTAACATCAGCTGACGTTACGCTGAACGCCGCTGTGTTCGAGCCGACCGCATTCTTGACAGTGATTGACACCGTGCCGATGTCCGGGCTTACGGTTGTTGCCGCTGCCGCGTTAATAACGAGCGTAAAATCTTTCGACGCCGCGTAAACTCCAACCGTAACTCTCACCGTAATATCAAATGAGCCGGCTTTTGTCGGAGTGCCGGAGATTACGTCGCCGATGAGCGTGATTCCGGCCGGCAGGTCTCCGCCTCGATATCCCACGACAAGACGGAAGCATCCTGAGCCGGAGTAACCGTTGCCGCAAGCGTCTGCTTGTAATACGTGCTGACCGTTCCGCTCGGAAGCGTGCTCGTGCTAACCGCAACTTCTAAATACTCAACCGCGCCGATGCTCGGGGTTGACGACGGTCTGGCCATGCCTAACTGGTCGGTCGTTACGTCGCTTACTGCCTGTCCTTTCTTGATTAAGTCCGTGGCTGCCGCGAGCAGTTTATAAACAGTGTGCGTCACGCCGTTGGCCTTTGCCGTCGTCTGTGACATGTTGCTGTTGCTCAATGTTAAAGTACCTGCAGTAGTTACAACTTTTGTATTTGACGGATAAGCACTGTTCTTTACATCCAAGCTGGTTACATCTCCGCTGAGCACGTCGTAAGCATCGTATAATATCGTGTTGACGAGAGTGACTTTCGCGTCGGTGTTATTCAAACAAATTTCGCTGCCATCGGTTGCGTTTGTCGCTTTATTGTTGATGAAGGTGCAGTTAGTGATATCGATTGTGCGAACTTTTTTACGGTTTTGGGTACTGTCCTTGCCAAACACCAACAACGCTCCGCCAGCTCCGTTGTGTCCCTTAATTTTGTCTATCGGAGAAGCCGAAGCTACTGCAGTGTTTAAAATGAAAGTGCTGTTGGTAATTGTTGACGGAATATCTGGATTATCTTCGTTAGAATAGCCTAACACAAAGATAGCACCGCCGTGTATTGCTTTATTGCTTTTGAAAGTACAGCTATCAATAATGAAACCGGCCGGAGAGTTTGTCATACTAATAGCACCGCCGCCGCCGTTAACTGCGTTTGCGCTTTCGGCTGTACCATTCGATTCATTATTTTCAAAGCGGCAATTAATTATAACAGGCTGTGCTTTGCCGCTGTTAATTGAAATAGCTCCGCCTGTGCCTGATATATTCTCCTTAAAAGTGCAGTTGGCAATTATCGGGCTTGCCCCTCGTATATACATTCCGCCGCCGTATTTAGCAACTTTATTTTTTAAATCGTTATTGCCTTTGCCGCCGGTGATTGTAAAGCCGTCGATGCGTGTGTCATCTGACGCTGCCATTTTTGTTCCATTGCTAACGACCATAGTACCGTCGTCGTTTTGTGAAAAACACATAACAACAGACGCAGAGGTAACAGTCGTTATGGTTGCACCGTTAAGTATCGTCGCATTCTTCGCGATGTCGCGCGACTCAAGAGCGGTCTCGGTTCCGGCAAATCCGCCGTAAAGGAAAACGCCTTTTTTGAGTTGAATGGGTTCAGTTAAATCATAAGTGCCAGCCTTAACAAAAACTGAGTTTGCCGTCGCGGCCGTCGCGCTAACACTTTGCGCTTTGTCAATAGCGTCCTGAATGTCCTTATAGGCATCTGACCACGACGTTCCTGCTGTGGGTGTTGCTTTGCCGTTTGTGCCGTCAACGTAGTAAGTCGCAGCCATTGCCGGCAACACACACGCCAAGACCAGCGCACACAGCAAAATAAATTGCGTTACGCGTTTCATAATTAATAAAACCTCCTAAATTTTGAAAATTTTGAAGAACTTGAAAAGCTTGAAAATTTTTGGATACAAAAAAGCCCTGCCGTCACAACCGCGCCGGAACGTAGCCTGAAAGCAGGGAAAATATAATTATTAGATGTTTTTACGCTGGGAGTTTGCGAGAAATATACAGCAAAGTTTAAGTCATAGGACAAGCCACTTGTGAGCTGTGAGCTGTAAGTTGATTATAACATTTGCCGCCACGTCAAAAAAACATCCTTTCTGCTTAAATTTAAATAAATATTTTTACTTAAAAACTTTGTTGCTTAATAAAATATTTTTCAAATTCAGTATAACGCGGGGAATTTTTATTTGTCAAGTTTAATTTTAAATTTAAAATTAAATTTATTTTGCAAGCGCATTAATATCTTCGAGCGGCAGGCCGACGAGCTCAGAAATTTTCAGCTCGTCCATGCCCGCCGTGAGTAAACTTTTAGCTACCTCTAAAGATTTCTTGCGCCGTCCCTCGATAATGCCCTCGCGTATCTTGTCTCTATCCCGCAGGGTAAGTTTCATGTTAAGCTCCCTTGAGCGAGTTTATCTCGTCGACTGACAGGCCGACAGCTTGAGCAATATCTAAAGCATTCATGCCCTTTGCGATTAAATTTTTAGCTACCGCAAGAGCCTTCTTAATCTCGCCTTTGATTATGCCGCGTTCCTCGCCGATCGCTATGCCCTCGCTAATTTTATCCAAATCCCGCATCTTAACTCTCATATAATGATCCCTCCATACTAATTTATGTCTCGCGTAATTTAATTTCTCTTGCAGCTCGTCGATAAACGAATCGCCTTCAGCCTTAACGCCGGCCACAAAATCAAGAAAATTTTTCAGCTCAGGCGAAACGTCGTCGAGCTCGCCCTTCGAGTTCAAAAATATTGTAACAGTTCCGTCGTTTAATTCCAAATTTTTATCTTCAAAGCAAAAATTTCTAAACGTATATTTATGCCTGCCCTGCTGAAACAAATCGAAAGTGCAGATAAATATCACGAACTGCGTCGGCATATTTCCGTAGTCTTCAAACGAGTCCAAGTTCATCAAGCCATGATACATCCGCGCACGGTTCGGCAAAGTTTTAGTGTCCGTCGTCTGCATCTCGATATTATAGACTTTCGTGCCGTCGTGAGACTTAGTATATAAATCAAGCCTGATCCCAGTCGTGCCAGCGACTTCTTTAAAAATTTTCTGCGTCTCAGGAAATTTTATTTTATCTATCTTAATCTCCGGCAAGATGCGCCGCAGCAATTCTCTGCATAATTTAACGCTCTTCATGACCTTGCCGAACATAAAGTCATTGTCAAGGCCTAAGTTCTCCCAGTAAAGCTCCGGCGGGAGATTTAATTTGTCAAATTCACGGCATAGCTTCTCGCGCCGCTCCTCTAAAGTCGTCTTACGTCTAATTTTTATCAATCCTTTAAAAATAAATTTAAATTAATTTATCGCGGGAAATTTTAGTTTGT
Organism: Synergistaceae bacterium; assembly: GCA_017447325.1. Classification (GTDB taxonomy): domain Bacteria; phylum Synergistota; class Synergistia; order Synergistales; family Aminobacteriaceae; genus JAFUXM01. Next base: position 4,635 of record JAFSNU010000100.1, read on the forward strand.
CAAGATTAAATTAAAATTTAAAAATTAAAAATTTGCTATAATCATTTTAGTTATAAATTAAATAATTTTCGGGGAGAATTAGACTGATGATTAAAAAATTTTTAAAAATTTTGCCCGTGCTTTGCTTGCTGTTGATAGCATCGCAGGCGCACGCAGCTTCTCTGCGCTATTCTAATTTTAATTATAATTTAAATAATTTTAATAATGTGAGCATGGGCGCGTATCAGCAGGCCTACGCGATGAACTTCGACGTTTATCAGCCCGCGGGCTTGCCTGCCGGTTGGTACGCGACTTATGACGGCTTCCCGGTGACGCAAGTCTCGCCTAATAGATGGGTGTATGGTCAAGTAGGCTACGACGGAGCGATAATCCCGACTGATATTTTAGTCGGCTCTGTCATTCCGCAAAACGTCCCGGGCTTGGCTCGAGCTGCGTTCACCGGAAATTACGGAGCGCAGGTTAATTCAGAAGCGTTTAGAAAAATTTTGAATTATGATGTAAATCGAATGGGAGTTTTGAGTGATAATGCGTTAAGAACTATAATCGCATGGAACACGAGTAAGCCCAGCGTTTATTTATGGCTCGGCGACCGCTGGAAAAGATTTTCACCCGGCGCGGGCGAGTACGCATGGCAGGTCTTGAAAAATAATCAAGCTTGGATCAACGAAGAGTTAAGACGCAACGGAGTTATAGCTTACGGCGACACGTTCGACTTTGCAAACGCCGCGCGTCAATGGGGCGTGTTATGGATAGGCGACGTTGATTTAATGCAGTTAAATTATATTAGGCACTCGAACGGCGGAGATAAGGCCGGCGGTTACAGCATGGAACGCGAGAGCGACGCTCCGGCTCCTGATCCAACGCCCGATCCTGCGCCAGATCCCGACGATAGACGCGATGACAGAGGCAACTGGGATGCGAGTAGATAATTTAGATAGTTTAAGCGCGGATGAATTATTAGATCTCGCGTATAATGCTGAAGACGACGCGGAGATCACGGAGCTTGTTGATAAAGCTTTAGAGCTTGAGCCGGACAATCCCGAGGCGTTGTTATTGCTCTCAGATATAACGGAGGACGCGGACGAGCGTTTGAGCATTTTATTAAGCACGCTTGATAATCTTCATGATGTTTTACATGATTTAAATATCCCGCATGAATTATATAACGAGCATGAGCTTGGCGTCGTGTATCTTGCCTTAATGCAGAGGGCGGCGTTCACGCTGTTTGAAGTCGGCGACGATGAGCAGGCCATGGAGTTTTGCGAAAGATTATTAAAATATAATTTAGACGATGACGGAGCGATTAAGAGCTTATATTACAGAATTTTAATCGAGCGTCAGGAGTGGCAGCGCATACTTGACGAGAGTTTAAACGACGATAATCATGAACTTGGCTGGGCTTATGCGAGAGTTGCCGCCGCGTTTATGCTGAAAGACTTAAAGAGCGCGGCAAAATATTTCTGGGAAGCTTTAATGATGTCGCCGAACGCGCCGTTTTACATGCTTGGATATTTATCAGAGCCTGTTGACGAGGAAAGCACTCAAGAGCTTAATGATTTTAATTTCGCAGTGCTTTACGCTGACGTGTGGGCGTTGTCGCGGGATTTATTGAACTGGTTCTCACGCAATGTAATTTTATTTGGATTATTGTCCGACCGCTTTGCAGGTCAAGAGCGCGAGATGAGCGAGATATTAAAATCTTTAAAGGGCGACAAAGATTATAGCAAGCTTAAAAATATAATTAAGATTAGGCGCATAAATCCCAAGAATGACGTTGAGCTTATCGAGGCAATTTATACAGAGCTTAAGAATTAATAAAGTGAGGCGAATTAAAATAGTTAAGACTTATAAATTAGATAATTATGTAATAGGCAATGGCAGTTTGAGCGTTATAGCAGGGCCGTGTTCGCTTGAGAATTTTGATTTAGCGTTTAATATCGCAAGCGAGATGAAGAAAATTTGCGAGGAGCGGGGCTTGCTTTATGTGTTTAAAGCGTCGTTTGATAAGGCTAATAGAACTTCAAGTCATTCATGGCGCGGGCCCGGGCTTGAGAAAGGCCTTGAGCAGCTTGCGGAGATTAAAGCTAAATTAAATGTCCCGGTGTTGACTGACATTCACGAGAGTTATCAAGCCGAGCCGGTCGGAAAAGTTGTTGATGTTATACAAATTCCGGCGTTCTTGTGCCGTCAGACGGATTTATTAGTTGCAGCAGCTAAAACCGGCAAGATAGTTAATATAAAGAAGGCGCAGTTTTTAGAGGCTGACGACATGCAATATGCAGCCGTGAAATGCCGCGAGGCCGGCAACGACAAAATTATTTTGTGCGAGCGCGGCACTATGCTCGGCTATCACAGATTAGTCGTTGACATGACGGGCTTAATTGCAATGCGTAATTTGGGCTGGCCTGTTATGTTTGATGCTACGCACAGCGTGCAGAGACCTGGCGGGCTTGGAGGAGCGAGCGGCGGAGATTATAAATTAGCGTTGCCGTTAGCAAGGGCGGCGGCGGCGGTCGGCATTGACGCGATATTTGCCGAGACGCACCCTGATCCTAAAAATGCTTTGAGCGATGGGCCGAACATGATTCCGTTAAACGAGATGGCGAATTTTATTGATGAGATATTAATTATTCATAATGCTTTAAAACGAGCGCACTATGAGGTCAACGAAAGTTAATGATGAAAAATAAAGTTAATAAAGAAACGGGTCCAGGGGCTCGCTCCTGGTTCATAATACTTTAGGAAAGTTAAAGCATGAATAAAGATTTAGAATTATTAGAGGCCGGCAAAAAGTTATTGAGGACTGAAGCCGGCGAGTTGTTAAGAGCTGCTGATAATATTAGTTATGAATTAGTGCAGGCGGCGAAATTAATTTATGAATGTCAAGGCCGCGTTGTCGTTGCAGGCTTGGGCAAGTCGGGACATATAGGCCGCAAGTTCTCGGCGACTTTAGCGTCGTTAGGAACGCCGTCGTTCTTTCTTCACGCGGCGGAAGCCTTTCACGGAGATTTGGGAATGCTGCGCAAAGAAGATGTAGGCGTGTTGATCAGCAACAGCGGGACGACAAGCGAAGTCGTCGCGTTAATCCCGCACTTTCAGCGTCTGGGCGCGAAGCTTATAGCTATAACCGGCGGAGTTGACTCGCCGCTTGCTAAGCACTGCGACATAGTTTTAAACTCGCATGTTGAACACGAGGGCGATGTGTTAGAGCTTGCGCCGATGAGCAGCACGACGCTTCAGCTTGCGATCGGCGACGCGCTGGCGGTAATCGTGACGATTTTAAGAGGCTTGAAGCGCGAGGACTTTGCGTTGTTTCATCCGGGCGGAGCGTTAGGGCGAAAGTTATTAACGCGGGTTAAAGACTTAATGGGTGAGCCGCCGGTTGTGAAGTGCGGAGTGTTAGTTAAAGACGCTTTGTTTGCGATCACGAGCGGCAATTACGGCGCGGCCTGTGTCGTTGA
>JAFSNU010000101.1 GCA_017447325.1 Synergistaceae bacterium
AAGAGCCTTCCTGCTGCCAGTAAGAAAATAATTGCGCTCCGTCCTGCTTAGTTTTATTTAAAGCTTTACTAAATTCATTGCCCCAAGTCTTGCACTCAATTATAAATAACACTTCGCCGTTTTTATCACTCACGCAAATATCAGCCCGTCCGCTCTTCGCGTCATGCCCTAAGTGCCAGGCTCTCTCAAGCTCTATATCCTCCGGCCTGTACCCTTTCTCCAACAATCTATGCACGCACTCAAACACTACAAAATTTTCCGGCGCGTCAAAATTATTATTATGCTCGCGGCCCTTCATCCCAGCCGGATAAATTAATTTTTTATTATTAAAATCAACGCTCAATAAATTTTTACTATAAACTTTATCTTGAGACTTAACAAATCCTAAGGCAATTAATAAATTTTCAAAATTATTTAAATTAATCATAATCTCACTCCGAATTTTTATTCAAGCTCCTGCTCCTGCTCAAGCTCATAAAACGCATCCTCAATATCATTGCCCGACACACCGCGTTTATAAAGCTCAAATTTTATTTTGCGCTCGTCCCAACGCTCATGGCCTAAAATAAATCCCTTCGCATATTCTAAATCATTTATCAAGCCCGCGCTCTCAGCGTCTTCAAGCAAAATTTCAGCATAATCTTCATCAACCCGCTTTTCTTTCAGCCACAACTCAGCGCGTTTTCTGCAGACTAAACGCCGCAATAAAAAATTAAAAAATTTTTGCCGCGTCCCCTCGCTCTCCTGACGCTCGAGCTCGGCTTTGACTTCCGGCAAACTCAATAAATCCTCTATTCGCTTAAATTTAAATTCTTTATTATTATTCTCAGTCATGATTTTTAAATTTTAAATTTTAAATTAATTTACGCGTGTTCTTAGCAAGACAAAAATAAATTTCAATTTTAAAATGCTCCTGCGCTCTTGGCCAAGACAAATATTTTAAATTTAATTTACGCAGTCTCCGCAAGCTTTAAAGCTTCGCCTAATCTTCGCATTATCTCGGTCTTTAATAACGGCTCTGACTTTAACTCAGGATCGCGATCAATTAATTCCTCAGCTTCTTTGCGCGCGATATTTAAAATTTTATAATCGCGTATTAAATTCGCAGTTCTAAACTCAGTCACGCCGTGCTGCCTTACTCCGCAGATCTCGCCCGGGCCGCGCTGCTTTAAATCAACTTCGGCAAGTTTAAAGCCGTCCGAAATTTCCGTCATCGCCTGAACTCTTTCAAGCCCTTCCGGCGTCGTGTTCTGACTTGTAAGCAATATGCACATGCTCTCAGCCTCGCCGCGCCCGACACGCCCTCTTAACTGATGAAGCTGCGCAAGTCCGAACTGCCCCGAGTCCTCGATTACAATCAACGCAGCATTCGGCACGTCAACGCCTACTTCAATTACTACAGTCGAGACTAAAATATTTATTTTATTTTCAGCAAAGTCTTTCATAATTTTAGATTTCTCGTCAATGCTTAACCGTCCGTGCATTATTTCAATTTTAAATTTATCAAAAATTTTTGCTAAAGCCTCGCCGCGAATGCTTACTGAACTTAACTCAGGACGAGCCTCGCCCTCTTCGACCAGCGGGCAAACCCAGTAAACTTGATTTTTATTTTTAACGTAATCTCTAATAATTTTATATAATTTCTCTTTGTCGCTTAAACTATCGCTTAAACTTATAGTCTTAACAGGCTTGCGGCCCGGCGGCAGCTCGTCAAGCACGGACACGTCCAAATCTCCGAACACCGAAAGCGTTAAAGTTCTTGGTATAGGCGTCGCTGTCATGACTAAAACATGCGGGAAAATATTATTTGACTTTTCTATTAAAGCTTGCTTCTGCAAAACTCCAAAACGATGCTGCTCGTCGATTATCACAAGCCCTAAATTATTAAATTTAACTTGCTCAGAAAATACAGCGTGCGTGCCGATTAAAATTTTTATATCGCCGCTCTCTAAATCTTCTAAAATTTTTCTGCGCTCAGACATGCTTAAACTTCCAGTCAATAACGCCGCGTTAACGCCTAAACTTTCAAGCGATCTTTTAATCTTCAAATAATGCTGCTGCGCTAAAATTTCCGTCGGTGCCATGAACGCCGCTTGAAAATCAGAGTCAACAGCCGCTAATAACGCCGCAACGGCAACTAAAGTTTTTCCCGAGCCAACGTCGCCCTGCAATAATCTATTCATGCTGCGCGAACTGTTTTTTAAATCATCTAAAATTTCGCTTATAGCTTTTAATTGCGCTCCAGTAGGCTCAAATTTTAAATTTTCAAAAAATTTTTCATAATTCACGCCTTTATTAATTACAGGCGAGTTAACGGCTTGATTTAATTTGCGGCGCATAAATAATCCGGTCTGCAACAAAAATAAATCGTCAAACGAAAGTCTATTGCGGGCTCTGATCCATAAATCCGGCGTGTCAGGCGCGTGCAGAATTTTAATCGCGTCTTTAATATCACGCATTTTATATTTATCTTTTATATACTCAGGCAAAAAATCTTTTATTAAATCTAAATAATTATTTAAGCTCTCGCTCACTAATTTTTTCATAGCTTTAGGCTTAACTGAACTTGTAGCAGAATAGACCGGCAAAATTTTTCCGATAATCTCAGGCGTTTTATCTTTA
>JAFSNU010000009.1 GCA_017447325.1 Synergistaceae bacterium
GCTCGCTCAAGATTTTAATTCCTGCCGCAATAGCAACGAGCATTGACGCGCTAATGATAGGCGCAGGTTTCGCGCTGGCTGATATGTCAGTTTTAAATCTTGCAGCCGCCGCCGGAGTTTTGACGTTTATAATCTGCTTTGCGGGCGTGTATTTAGGCCGCGTATTAGGCTCAAAATTTGGAAATAAAGCCGGTCTATTAGGCGGCGTAGTTTTAATTTTGATTGGCGTTAATATTTTAATAAAATAAAAATTAATTTGTGTATAAGCGCACTATAAGGTTAACGAAGTGCGGGATGAAAAATAAATTTATAAAGAAAGGAGTCCAGGGCAAGCCTCGCAGAGCTAAAGCTTGCCCCTGGTGGAGGATGTTTAAATTATGTATCAGATAACTTTAATTCGTCACGGCGAGAGCGCGTGGAACAAGGAAAACAGGTTCACCGGCTGGACGGACGTGCCGCTGTCTGAGAAGGGCATCGAAGAGGCTCGCAGCGCCGGAAGATTATTAAAGGCCGAGGGCTTTAATTTTGACTTAGCGTTCACGTCAGTCTTAAAGCGCGCTATCAAAACTTTATGGCTCACGCTCGAAGAAATGGACTTAATGTGGATACCTGTAAAACATTCATGGAAATTAAACGAACGTCATTATGGAGCTTTACAGGGCTTGAACAAGGCCGACACTGCGGCTAAATACGGCGACGATCAAGTTAAAATTTGGCGGCGCAGCTACGACATTAGACCGCCGATGCTTGAGCAGACTGACGAGAGATTCCCGGGCAAAGATCCGAGATACGCAAATTTAAAGCCGTCCGAACTTCCCGCAGGCGAATGCTTGGCCGACACGGTCGCGCGGGTAGTGCCGTACTGGCAGGAAGTTATAGTTCCGGAAATTTTGGCCGGACGCAAAATTATTATCGCGGCTCACGGCAACAGCTTACGCGCTTTAGTAAAGTATCTTGATAATATATCAGACAAAGATATTTTAGAGCTTAACATCCCGACTGGCGTTCCGTTGGTCTATGAGCTTGATAAAGACATGAAGCCGATCTCTCACAGATATTTGGGCGACGCCGAAGCAATAGCTAAAGCCCAGGCCGCAGTCGCTAATCAGGGTAAGAAAGCTTAGTTTAATTTATAAAATTTATTAAAGGGGGCATGAACCATGCGTTTGTCAGATCGTATTAAAGCGCTCACAGCTTCGCCGATACGCCGCTTAATTCCCTACGCAGACGAGGCCAAGGCAAAGGGCAAGAAAGTTTATCATCTTAATATAGGCCAGCCGGATATTAAAACTCCGGACGAATATTTTGAAGCGATACGCAATTTTAAAGTCGAGACTATAGCTTACGCTGATTCGAAAGGCCGCACGGAAATGCGCGACGCGATAAGCGGCTATTATAAGTCATGGGATATTAATTACGAGCGCGACGATATTTATATTACTAACGGCGGCAGCGAGGCTCTGAGCTTCGCTATTAATGCAATATGCGACGCGGGCGATAACGTTTTAGTGCCGGAACCGTTCTATGCGAATTATAATACGTTCACGAAAACTGCGCTTGCAAGCATTGTCCCCATTCCGACCAAAGCCGAAGAAGGATTTCATCTGCCGGATAAAAGCGTGATCGAGAATTTAATTAACTCGAAGACACGGGCAATTTGGATTTCAAATCCCGGCAACCCGACGGGCGCAGTCTATACGGCAAAAGAGCTTGAGATGCTTGTTGACATTGCTAAACGCCATGATATTTATTTAATCGCCGATGAAGTTTATCGTGAATTCACGTACGACGGCGAGAGATTTACGAGCTTAGGACATATTGACGGAGCGTTGGACAGGACTATCATGATCGACTCCGTGTCTAAACGCTTCAGCGCTTGCGGAGCTCGCATAGGCTGCATCGCAATTAAGAATAAAGAATTTATGGCTCAAGTCCTGAAATTATGTCAGGGCAGATTAAGCGTCTCGACTCTCGAACAGGTCGGAGCTGCCGCGCTGTATAACACGCCGAAAAGTTATCTCGAGGCAGTTAATAAAGAATATAAAGCCCGCCGCGACACGCTTTATACTGAGCTTAAAAAGATTGACGGGCTGATCTGCGAAGAGCCGAAGGGCGCGTTTTATATAATGGCGAAACTTCCGGTTGACGACAGCGAAAAATTTGTAATCTGGATGCTTGAGAATTTTGACATAAACGGCGAAACGACAATGGGAGCTCCGGGCGGTGGATTTTACGCAACGCCGGGCTTGGGCGTTAATGAAATGCGTCTGGCTTATGTTTTAAAGTGCGAGGATTTAGTCAAGGCCGCAAATATTTTAAAGCAAGCTATAGCCGCTTACCCGGGCAGACTTGAGGCGATTAAAGCTTAATGCGTGACACAGAAAACACGGCAAAATTTATAGAGGCTTGGCTTAAAGAACACGTGAGCAAGGCAAAGGCGCGGGGAATTATTGTCGGCTTATCCGGCGGAATTGACTCGGCTGTTGTCGCGGCACTGGGACGCAGGGCGTTCGGGCGCGAAAATATTTTAGCTTTAATAATGCCCTGTCACAGCGA
>JAFSNU010000102.1 GCA_017447325.1 Synergistaceae bacterium
CTCGCCCGAGCAGTGACATAATCCCATGCGTTCAAGTCCCATGTCTTTCAACATGCTTAAAGTTTTATCAATGCGTTCCGGACTCGCGTGCTTCAAGTGCGTTCCGCCGATGACGCTCTTGACTTTTAATTTTAAATTTTCATGAATAGATTTAACTATATTTAAAATTCCCGGATGAGCGCAGCCGGTTATTATTGCGACGCCGTCATTCTCGCGAAGCACAAGCGCGGTCTCGTCATTAAAATTATCGCGTTCATAGTCCTTAAAGCCTCGCCTTATAACAAACTCAGACGGTATAGTCTCAAAGTCAAATCTGCGCGCAAATTTTCCAGCGAGCCACGTGTAATTATCAAGCTGCACAATATTACTATTAATTACAACATTTTTAACGCCCCACTTGGCCAAGTCTGACTGGTCAAAGCCCGCACCTATATAAGCATATTTATTATTCTCATACTCAAATTTCTCGAGCCAAAAATCTTTGCCCGTGTACAAAACTTTGGGATGAGCATACTGCATTAAAGCTCTAAAGCCTCCGGCGTGGTCGTAATGCGAATGGCTTATCACAGCATAATTAATTTGAGATAATTTAACGTTCAAAAATTTTGCGTTCTCCCAAGCCTGGCCGCTTGCGCCGCAGTCGAACACAAATTTTGACTCCGGTGTCTCAACGTATAGAGACAGGCCGTGTTCACTCTTTAATGCTCCGTGACCTGAGCCTGTGTCCTCTATTAAAACTTTAATCAAGCAAGGCATTTTAAATTTTTAATTTATAAATTATTAATCGCCTCGAGCGCGGGCTTTAACGCTTCAAGCTCTAAGCTCTCGAGGTCACCTTTGTCCGCAAGCTCCGCAATTTTCGGATCGATAGGCACGCGGCAAGCAGCATTAATATTATTTGCGCTTGCTGTCTCTTCAAGCTTGCTTTTGCCGAAAATCTCGTGGACTTCTCCGCAAGACGGACATTTAAAGCCGCTCATGTTCTCGATTAATGCAATAATCTTTATATTCATAAGCTCTGCCATTTTAACTGCCTTTGCAACTATCATGTTTGTCAAGTCCTGCGGCTCAGTCACGGCAATAATTCCGTCAATCGGCAATGACTGAAAGACTGTGAGCGGCACGTCGCCTGTTCCGGGCGGCATGTCGATAAACATCACGTCAATATCTCCCCATTCGACGTCCTGCCAGAACTGCGAGACCATTCCCGCAATTATCGGCCCGCGCCATACGACCGGAGCAGTGTCGCTGTCAAGCAACAAATTCATCGACATTACTTCAATGCCAAGCTTGCTCACTGCTGGGAAAATTCCCTCGCGGCCTCCCATGGCCTTTTCTTTAACTCCTAAAACTTTGGGAATTGACGGCCCTGTTATGTCAGCGTCCATGACGGCAGTCCTTAATCCTGACTTTGCGCACTCAGCTGCTAATAAAGCCGTAACCATGCTCTTGCCGACTCCGCCCTTGCCGCTCATCACGGCTATTACTTTATTAATATGCGAATATTTATTCGGATCAAGCATAAAATTATTTGCAGCTTGATTACTATTACTCCTGCTCGGACAGTCAATCCCGCACGACGAGCAGTCATGCCCGCAGCTTAAATCATTATTATTTACTTCGCTCAAAATTTTTACTCCTCTCAATTAAGCAACAAATTTTAAATTATTATAATAAATTTTGAATTTAAAAGTTAAAAAAAATTTACGCGTATTTAATGAGTTGACATAAGTTTATTAAAAACTTAAAATTAATTTAAATAAATTTAAAAAATAGCGGGGGCAGTCCGTAAATTTTTTAAATTTTTAGCTTCACTTTTAAGTAATTAATTAATTAATTAAGGGAAAGGAAGTTTGAGTTATGCATTCAACGGTTTTTGGCGAATTTTTTGGAACAATGGTTCTTATCGCGTTCGGCGACGGCTGCGTTGCTAACCTTGTATTAAAGGATACAAAAGGTAACGGCGCAGGCTGGCTTCATGTCAACTGGGCTTGGTGCTGGGCAGTTATCATGGGCGCATTCGCGGCTCAGGCGACCGGTTCAGCCGGAGCAGACCTTAACCCCGCAGTTACGCTTGCTAAGTTAATGGCCGGCGGTTACACGACGGATCTTGCCGTTCAGCTTATGGGCGCACAGTTCGTCGGCGCGTTCGTCGGTGCTGTCATCGTCTATCTTGCATATCTTAACCATTGGGAAGGCTCTGACGCTGGTTCAATCCTTGGCACGTTCACAACCGGCCCGGCGAGAAGAAATTACGTCTGCAACTTCATCACTGAGGTTATCGCTACGTTCTTCTTAGTCACCGGCATTATGTGCATCTTCTCACCGCATGTCACCGGCGGCTTATCAGCTCCGTGGGTCGGCATCGTTATGGTCGGCGGACTTATCTACGTCATCGGCGCAGCTCTCGGCGGCCCGACGGGATATTCGCTTAACCCCGCTCGTGACTTCGGTCCGCGCGTTGCCCACGCTGTTCTCCCGATCCCGGGCAAGGGCGGCTCTGACTGGGGCTATGCTTGGGTCGGAACAATCGGACCTTGGTGCGGCGCAGTCGTGGCTTTCTATGTCTGCCGCGCTCTTGGCTTAATGTAATAAAGAAAATTCCGCCGGTCAGATTAAAATTAAAATTTATAAATCTGGCCGGCTTGAAAATTTTTAAATTGATCTGCCCCCGCTGCTTGGATTTAACTTGCAGCTCTTCATTACAGTAATTAAACGCTTTAAACTTGGATAACCTGAAAATATTTAAAAAAATTTAAATTTTTAGGGATGCTAACATGAATTTCTTTAAAAAACTTTTTGGTAATAATTTAGACAGCTCAACGCAGCGTGACTTGTTAAACAGCTCAACGCAGCGTGACTTGTTAGACAGCTCAACGCCTGTCGAGAAGCCGGCTGAGAAAATAGCCGAGACGCAGGCGCAAAGTTCGAATAATAATATTATTAAGAAAAATATTGAGGAGGCTCCTGTTTTCATGTCTGAGAAAAAGTATGTAGCAGCTATCGACCAGGGAACTACCAGCACCCGTTGCATGTTGTTTGCCAAGGACGGCCGTCCGGTCGCGTCGGAACAGATGGAACACGCACAGATTTATCCGAAGCCCGGCTGGGTTGAGCATGACGCGATGGAGATTTGGTCGCGCACGCAGGACGTTATTCGCGGCGCGCTCTCAAAGAAAAATATTTCGCCCGATGAAATAGCGGCAGTCGGAATTACTAACCAGCGCGAGACGACGGTCGTTTGGGACAAGAAGACCGGCAAGCCAGTTTATAATGCTATAGTCTGGCAGTGCACAAGAACTCAGGACTTCGCAAACTGGTGGATGAAGCAGCCCGGCTGGGAACAGAACGACAAGGGCGAGGGCAAAGTCAAGAACATCACCGGACTTTTAATCAACCCCTACTTCTCAGGAACTAAAATCAAATGGATACTTGACAACGTCCCGGGCGTCCGCGAGAGAGCCGAGAAGGGCGAGTTATTATTCGGCAACACTGACACGTGGCTTATCTGGAACTTAACCGGCGGAGTAAACGGCGGCGTTCATGTCACCGACGTGTCCAACGCGTCAAGAACTTTATTAATGAACATCGAGACGTTGAAGTGGGACAAGACCATGATGGAATTTTTGGGAATTCCTGAGTGCATGCTGCCGAAGATTATGCCGTCAAGCGCGGTTTACGGCAAGACCGACAAGAACGGCCCGTTCGGCGCGGAAATTCCTGTAGCCGGAGACCTGGGCGACCAGCAGGCGGCGTTGTTCGGCCAGGCTTGCTTGAGCAAGGGCGAGGCCAAGAACACTTACGGCACGGGCTGCTTCATGCTCATGAACATCGGAGACAAGCCCATTCCGTCAAAAGAGGGCTTACTTACAACTGCATTCTACAGCCGCGAGCCGGGCAAGTGCTATTATGCTCTCGAGGGCTCGATAGCAATAGCCGGAGCTGCCATTCAGTGGCTGAGAGATAATTTGAAGTTAGTTGACGATGCGCCTGTCACTGAGTACTTTGCGGGTAAAGTTGAGGACTCGGGCGGAGTGTATTTCGTACCGGCGTTCTCGGGCTTGTTTGCTCCGTACTGGGACATGAGCGCACGCGGCGCAATAGTCGGAATGACGCGCTACGTCCGCAAAGAGCATATTATCCGCGCGACGTTGGAGAGCCTTTGCTATCAGACCAGAGACGTTATCGAGGCCATGCAGAAGGACTCCGGTGTGAACTTAACGAGCTTGAAAGTTGACGGCGGCGCGGTCGTTAATAATTTATTAATGCAGCTGCAGGCTGATATCTTAGGCACGGAAGTTGTGCGTCCTGTCGTGAACGAGACAACGGCACTCGGCGCAGCGTACGCGGCCGGACTTGCCACCGGATTCTGGAAGGACGAGAACGACATCCGCAATAACTGGGCTATGGATCGCAAGTTCGCTCCGGCTTTAAGCGCGGACAAGCGCAAAGAGATGTACGACGGCTGGAAGAAAGCTATCACGAAAGCTCAGGGCTGGACAGACTAATTATTAATTATTAATTAAATTAAGAATATTGCGGCGTTTAAAATTAAAATTTAAAATAAGAGGCGTCGCATGAAATTTTAGCTCTAAACAAGACAGCCTCGTGAAAATTCGGGGCTGTCTTTTAATTATGATTATAAATTTAAAATTGAGGGGTAAAAATGCCTGAAAATAAATTTGATGTCGTGATAATCGGCGGCGGCGTGATAGGAGCAAGCATCGCCCGCGAGTTGTCGCGATTTAAAATAAATATTGCTGTGATAGACAAGGCGTCGGAGCTGCCTTCGGGAGCAAGCCGCGCCAACAGCTCGATGATACACGGAGGCTTTGACGACAAGCCCGGCAGTGTCAAAGCAAAGTTCTGCGTCAAGGGCAACTCGATGTATCATGTTTTAAAAGACGAGCTTGATTTTCACGTTGACGAGTGCGGTTCTTACGTTTGCGCATTTAGTCAGAAAGAGATCGAGCATTTGGAGAAATTATTAGGCTATGGCAAGGCTAACGGCGTCCCGGGCGTTGAGATTGTAACGGGCGATAAGCTGCGCGAGAAAGAGCCGAACGTGTCGCCTGATATTATCGCTGCGTTATGGTCGCCGAGCGCGGGCATAGTAAATAATTTCGAGGCCGTCGCCGCGTTTATGGAAAGTGCGCAGATTAATGGCGCGAAATTATTTTTGGAAACGCAAGTTACAGGCTTAATTATAAATAATGATGGAATTTTAGGCGTTCATACTAACAAGGGCGATTTTCTCGCGCCGATAGTTGTCAATGCTGCGGGAGTTCATTCGGCTGAAGTGTCAGGCTGGGCGGGCGATAATAGTTTTAAGATCATTCCCACGCGCGGCGAATATTTTTTGCTTGACAGGACTACAAAGGGCTTTATTCACAGCTTCTTGTTCGCATGTCCGTCGGATGCGGGCAAAGGAATTACGGTTGCGCAGACAGCCGAGGGAAATTTATTAGCCGGACCGACAGCAACGCCGCAGGAAGACCCTGAAGACCACGCGACCACGCCCGAGGGACTTGCCGAAGTTTTGCGCGGCGCAAGGCGTTTAGTTCCGAATTTCCCTGTTAATTTAAATATCACGACCTTTGCAGGCGTGAGAGCTAACACGGACACCGGCGACTTCGCGATTAAATTATTGGACAAGCCGCGCGGCTTTATGAACGTCGCGGGGATTAAGTCGCCTGGCTTCACGTCAGCTCCGGCAATCGCCGAATATGTCGCAGGATTATTAAAGCAGGAATTGGGCGATAGAGTAGAGTTTAAAGTGAACGAAAAATTTGTGCCGGAACGCAAGCATATACCCAGATTTTTATTTATGACTAACGAGGAGCGTGCAGAGCTCGCGAAGAAAGATCCGGCGTATGCGCAGATAGTCTGCCGCTGCGAGACCGTGACTGAAGGACAGGTTATAGAGGCCATAAGGCGCGGAGCCCGCACTGTCTCAGCTGTGAAGATGTGGACAAGAGCCGGAACAGGAAGATGCCAGAGCGGATTCTGCTGCCCGAGGGTTGCCGAGATTTTGTCGCGCGAATTAAATATCCCGTTAGACCAAGTCACGCGTCACGGCGGCGAGTCGCGGCTTTTAGTCGGCAAGACCAAAGAATTTATATTAGCTAAAGATTAGGGAGGCAGGGTCATGAAAGATATAGATGTGTTGATTATCGGAGCGGGCCCGGCCGGAGTTGCCGCAGGAATAGGCGCACGCAGAGAGGGCGCGGAGCACGTCGTGATACTTGAGCGCGACTGGGACGCGGGCGGAATTTTGCAGCAGTGCATACACCCGGGCTTTGGCCTGAGAACTTTCAGGGAAGAGTTAACCGGCCCTGAGTACATGCACAGATTTATAAAACAGGCTCACGAGGCCGGCGTTGAGTTCAGACAAAACACGATGGTGTTTGAAATGGATGAAAATCCTGACGGCAGCATGGGCGTTTGGACGATGAACAAAGAGCGCGGGATCGAGAGGCTCGAACCTAAGGCTATAGTTCTGGCTATGGGCTGCCGCGAAAGGCCTTTAGGCGCGATAAGAATACCAGGCAGCAGACCGGCGGGAATTTACACGGCGGGAACTGCGCAGAGATTTGTGAACATGGAAGGCCACATGCCCGGCAAGAAGGCTGTAATTTTAGGATCGGGCGATATAGGCTTGATAATGGCAAGGCGTATGATCTGGGAGGGCGCGGAGGTCGAGGGCGTATATGAAGTCATGTCATGGCCGGGCGGACTTCGCCGTAATATCGCGCAGTGTCTCGATGATTACGGAATTCCATTCCATCTTGAGACGACTGTAACCAAAATTCACGGCAAAGATAGACTTGAAGGCGTGACGGTCGCGAAGATCGATCCGGCTACTCGCGCGCCGATAGCTGGAACTGAAAGATTTGTTGAGTGCGACACTTTGTTATTAGCAATCGGCTTAATTCCTGAGAACGAGTTATCGCGCATGGCCGGCGTTGAAATTCATCCGGTGACTGGCGGCCCTGTTGTGAATGACTTATTGCAGACGAGCAAAGCTCCGGTGTTCGCGGCGGGAAATGTTGTAATAGTTTATGACTTAGTCGATAACGTGAGCGACGAGGGATTAATCGCGGGAACTAACGCGGCGAAATTTGCGGCTGGCAAGCTTAACGCTGACATGAGACGCATACCGGTCAAGGGCGGCGACAACGTGCGTTTATTCTCGCCTCAGTATGTGACTGGCGAGCGCGACGTGACTATCTTTATGCGTATAACTCACCCGATCGAGGGCGCGTGCAAAGTCGTAGCGAACACGGATACGGGCGTGAAACTTTACATGCAAAGATTAAGATACGCGAGACCCGGTGAGATGAACGAGGTGCGCTTAAAGGCCGAGCAGGTTAAAGAGCTTGGCTCTGACGTTAATAGCATTATAATTGACATTCAGCCGGCTTAGATTAGAGCAAGCACAACTAGAAAACAGTGCAACCCCTCACCCCTCCGTCAGACTAAAGTCTGCCACCTCCCCTTACAGGGGGAGGCAAGTTCTAGTCGCCCCTGTAAGGGGAGATATCACGAAGTGACAGAGGGGTATTGCTTTTCAAATGGGGCTGCTTTAATTAATTTAAAGATTAGAGAGGTGAAAGTTAAAATGCCTGAGGTTAAGAAGTTTATATGCGTGTCGTGTCCGCTGGGCTGCGGCCTAAGCGTGACGTTGGACGACGCTGGTGAAGTGACGAACGTTGAGGGCAATTCATGCCCGAGAGGCAAGGCCTACGCTGAGTCTGAAGTGAAAGACCCAAGACGCGTGTTTGCCTCGACGGTGAGAGTGAGCGGCGGCAAGCTGCCCGTTTGTCCGATTAGAAGCAAGACGCCCGCGCCCCGAACGAAATTATTTGACATAGCGCGTGAAGTGGCGAAGCTTGACGTGAAAGCGCCGTTAGAGATTGGACAAGTGTTAATCCACAACGTATGCGGTACTGACGTTGATATAGTAGCAAGCCGTGATTTAGCAGC
>JAFSNU010000103.1 GCA_017447325.1 Synergistaceae bacterium
GTGCCAGTCGCGCGTCGCATGAAGATCTATCTGCGATGCAAAAGATATTAAGCACAGGACGCATAACGAAATATTTAAATATTTAATTTTTAAATCTCTAAATAATTCGCGCAGCGCAAATATTATAAAGCAATAGAACGGTAAGGCAACCCTAGACTCTCAGAGCAGAGATAAAAGCCTTGCACGCGAGCTGTTATTAATATTTTATTTAATTAATTATTAAAGTCCTGTTAAATCATGAATTTTAAGTCTTACTTTTAAATAAGCCACTGCAAGAGCCGGGCAGTATTTGCACAGCCATATCCGAGCAAGTTGCTTAAAATTATAACGCACTTCATCGCTGCCTTTATTGCCGCGCTTTTTTAATTCCGTCTGCAACCGTTTATATGTCTTCAGCGTATCATGTGCTGAACGCTGCAAAACTTTAAAATCCACGTCCTTCAACAGCGTCATATAAAACATGCAGCAGCCGTTCTCAAATTCTAATCTGCGATTTAAAGCTTCTGGCAAAAACTCCGGAAAATTATTTTCAGTCACTTTAATAATAAAATCATGAGCTTTAATCATATCTTCGCGTTTTTTATCCGTCATCGGCTGGAGACAATATCCGGCGGGATTTATAAGATAATAATAAAATAACTCGTCTATCGTCATAAATTTTTTGACTTTTGCAAATAACTGCACCGATATGCACCAGTCCTCAGGCCCTGTTACTTTCAGCCACTCGATATTATCAAACATGCCGCGCTTATAAACTTTATCCCACACCATCCATGTTCCATCTTTCTCCGTCGAGTAATATTCAAAAACATCATGGGCATTGTTAAATATAGCCGGCTTCCTGCGTCGTTCTTTTATAATTTCCCCGTCCGGCGAGACTTCATAATATCCAAACTGCACTATATCGCAATCATTATCTTCCAGAACTTTTATAACTTTCCCGTAAGCCGCCGTGTCAATATAATCATCCGGGTCTATATAAGTTATATATTCTCCTGTTGAAGCCTTAAAGCATGCCTCCCTTGCCTTGCCCGTGCCTTGATTTTCCTGATGAATAACTTTGATATTATTATATTTATCCGCTAACTCGTTGCAGATTTTCGGCGTTTTATCCCGCGAGCCGTCATCGACAATTATTATCTCAATATTTTTATAAGTCTGATTAATAACGCTTTCAACGCATTTGCGCAAATATTTTTCAACGTTATACGCAGGAATTAACACGCTCAATTTCTTTTGCATTTTAAAATTCGCTCTTCACGCTCAAAATATTTTTAAAATAATTTATAGTTAATTTCAAGCCCTCTTCAAGCTGAATTTTCGGCTCCCAGTTCAGCTCTCGTTTAGCTAAAGTTATATCCGGCTTGCGCTGCGTAGGATCGTCCTGCGGCAAAGGCTCATAGACAAGCTTTGAACTCGAGCCCGTTAATTTTATAATAATTTCTGCAAGCTGCTTAATTGTGAACTCGCCCGGGTTGCCGATATTAACCGGGCCTGTGAATCCGCCGCGGCTGTTCATTAACGCGACCATGCCGTTA
>JAFSNU010000104.1 GCA_017447325.1 Synergistaceae bacterium
GTGCCAGTCGCGCGTCGCATGAAGATCTATCTGCGATGCAAAAGATATTAAGCACAGGACGCATAACGAAATATTTAAATATTTAATTTTTAAATCTCTAAATAATTCGCGCAGCGCAAATATTATAAAGCAATAGAACGGAATTGTAATGCGTTCAGCCATATAGCCTTTATGAGTTAAGAACTGCATTAATAAATTAGTTAAAATAAAAACTATCAGCATTAAAACAAAATCGCAGCTCTTAATTTTATTTTTGATTATCAAAATTATAAATGCAATTAAAGCCGCGCCCAACGTCACGCAGGCCAAAATATTTGCGAGACTTAAATTATAAGGCGCGAACATCTTTGCATAGCTTAATATAACTGAATTATAAAAATCAGGCCCGCCGCCACCAGGCTTGCCCTCGGTATTAATAAAGAAATGATACCCAACGAGCATAAACGCAATTATAAAAAATAAACTCACAAAAATTTTGTGGCTTAATATAAATTTCTTTAAATTATCCTGCTGATAAAGTCTGAACAAAGTCAAAGCTCCGAACGCAGGAAATATTAATAAAGATATAGTGTTCGCGCTCGCTGCTAATAATAAAAGCGTCATTAATGCAATTAAATATTTATTTGCATTAAAATTAGATTTTTGCCAATAAATATAAGCTATGCAGACAAGAAATAAAAGCGTGTGAGCGTAGCCGTAGCCACGGGCTAAACCGTAGAACTCACACAAATAATAATTGCCGCATAATAAAAACGCGCAGGTGAACGAGATTAAATTATTTTTATAGCATCTATAAACTGCAAATAAATAAATTGCAAAGAATATTAACACGGGCAGCCTGATTGCGAACTCGTCGTAATGCGTATTAAATAAAAATTCAACAAGGCTCATGCAAAGCGTGTTTAAAATATGATTATTATTCGTGACATAATCGCCGAGCTTTTTAATTTTTTCCCAGTAGCTCGCGCCGTAAAGTCCCATGCGTTTAAATTTCTCGTCAAATCTTTGCGCCGCATCAAGAGGCTTTGTCGCGCTGCCGCTTAAAACTTCGCCTGTGTCCAAAATTTTTTGGTCTTGCTCTCTAACTCTGCTGTTGTCATTATGCGAAAGCTTGCCGGCAAAATTTTTCAAGAATAAATTTAAGTCAAAGCCGCTTTTGATTAGTAAATTAAAAGGCCTCGAGTAGTGCATATAATTAGAAGCCTCGTCGTAAGTGATGCAGGTAATCGCCGCGCGGGTTGTCGTAATTGTGAAGATTGCCAGCATGAACGCGAGCAAAATTATATTTTTATATTTACTCATGATTTTAAAATTTTAAATTAAATAATATTTTTAAAATAATTTATAGTTAACTTCAAGCCCTCTTCAAGCTGAATTTTCGGCTCCCAGTTCAGCTCTCGTTTAGCTAAAGTTATATCCGGCTTGCGCTGCGTAGGATCGTCCTGCGGCAAAGGTTCATAGACAAGCTTTGAACTCGAGCCCGTTAATTTTATAATAATTTCTGCAAGCTGCTTAATTGTGAACTCGCCCGGGTTGCCGATATTAACCGGGCCTGTGAATCCGCCGCGGCTGTTCATTAACGCGACCATGCCGTTA
>JAFSNU010000010.1 GCA_017447325.1 Synergistaceae bacterium
AACGCGTCCTCCGGCTCTATTACCGGGTAAATTATTTTGCCGCCAAGTTCAAACCAACGCGATATAACGCTTGTTGCGCGCAAAATATCTATCACAAGCCATATATCCGCCTCACAGGTCAAAGGCTCGCTCTGCGACAACACAACATCAACGCTAATATTCATATTCAAATCATCTGTCCTTAAAACTTTATCTATTTATATATACAGCTTCAAAAATTATTTTGCTGCCCTTAAATTTGCCTTTAATAAATTTGGAATTTCGCCGCCGCGCTCAAGCTCTCGTTTTAACTCTAAAGCTCTTTCGGCCTTGTCTGCATTGCCTGAATACAACGCAAGCAGCCGGCACTTAACCTGAACCGCCCATCTCGAATCAGCATAGCTTGATAAATATTTCTCTAAAATCTCGCACGCCTTTTCTTCATTAGGCTCATTAAATGCGTCAAGATACAAGTCAGCGAGCGACCAATAAGCGTTCTCTGCCTCTTCAGTCCCGGCGCAGCGGTTAATAATATCGCGCAATGCAGCTTCCCGCTCGATTAAACTTTGCGGATCATATTTAACATTAACGCGTGCAAGCTCAGCCTGAAGCGACAGCCCGAGGAGTTCTTTATCGCTTAGTGCGCTTAAATCAGTTTTAATATTATTATTCACTTGCTCCTGCTTAACTTTCACGGGCTTTTTAGATTTTTTAGGCTTTTTAGCCGACATAGCCGCGTCCGCCGCGAACAATAATATTAATATTAAAAATATAAATAAAATTTTTAAATTTAATTTTCTCAAGTTCAACACATCCTTATTAAATGCGCGTTATTTCTCGCTGCTTGGCGCATATCCATCGAGTACGTCCGGCGATAAACCAATAGAAGTTAAATATTCTTTAATCTGACTGCGTTCTTCAGCTCTTCCCGCTGCTCTTCCCGCGACTATGCCTTCGGCTCTTCCCTCGGCTCTTCCTTCGGCTCGTCCTTCGGCTCGTCCTTCGGCTCGTCCCTCGGCTCGTCCTTCAGCCCTCGCTTGTAAAGCAACATCCTCAAGACGTCCCTCTAAAAGTCTATCTAATGCTCCCATTGCAAAATTCTCCTCTCTCAGTTTTTGATATATAACTTCATTTAATGCCGCAGATACGCGCAATACGGCATGTATATTATCTTCGTTCTTGTTATTGTTATCAGACTCTTCAATGAAATTTTTAACGTCATCTTCGCTCGCGTCCTTAGCAAGAATTTTAAACGCCGCGTAGCCCTCGTCAGCTAACTGCGACGATATAATAATCTGCGCCGGAACGCAAAGCCTGCCCGTCACGTAATAAATTCCAGGCTTGACGTTATCAATTTTTAATCCCGTCCGCTCAAGCTCTTCAAATAATTTATTAGGATAAATATGCCTAAAGAGCGAGACCGTTATCTCCTCAATCGGAATACTATTTACAGCATTAGCAGAGGATTTGTATAAACACGCGTAGCCCTGCGCTTTATAAAAGTCGTCAATGCTCAAATTATCCTTCGGCGACTTATACTCTAAAACATTATATTTCTTAAAAAATTTTCCGATCGAGTCCGTCAAAACCGCGCTGTTATTAATTATCAGCATGTCAATTCTCACGGGCTTTTTGCCTATTTCATACTCCTGCAAGAACTGCATTTGATCGCTGAACTCTTCGTAACAGAAATTAACGGCTCCGTAAAATCCATAATGATATTCTATCTTTTCCGGCTTGCCGTCTTTTTCATTAAAATCAAACTCATCAGAATTTTCAAAATTATCTTTCAAATTTTCTTCCAAATTCTCACTGCTCAAGCTTTCACCGCCTTTTAAAGCCTGTTAAAATCTTTAACGCCTTTAGTCCCGCCTAAAATCTCAGCGTTATTATTTACAAACGCCGCGTCGCAAATAAGCTCGCCGAAATTTCTGTTCTCGCAGCGTCGCGCCGTTACTTCTGCTAAAATTTGCCATAAATAATTTAATTTTAAATTATCTATAATTTCTATCGCATTCTCAGTCGTGCGGCAATTATAAAGATCTTTTATAATTTTAGTTTCAACGCCGTTTAAAGCTGCGTGAGTGCATAACGCCTCAAGTCTTCCGTCGGCTGCTCTGTTATGCGTGTAAAACGATCCGGCAGTGACTTTTAATAATTTGCCCGGATGTCCTGCGACCAAACATCTTTTAAATCCCAGACGCACAGCCTCGTCCAACACATGGCCTATATAATTTCCTGCCTGAATTATTACTCTATCTTCTTCAAGTATATTAAACGCCTTTCTAACTGCAAGCTCGCCAGTGTTGCCGAAAGTTATAATTAAGTCTTCAACTTCAAGCGATTTTATTACGCTTAACTCTAAATCTAACGACGCAATCAACGCCGCTTCGTCCATCGGCTTGACTACTCCGGTCGTGCCAAGAACAGAGAGGCCGCCCTTAACGCCCAATCTTGGATTAAAAGTATGCTGTGCCTTCTCTTCGCCGCCGGGTATCGAGATTATTACTTTAACGCCTTTATCGCCTAAAACTTCACGCAAAGCATTTTCAATCATAATTCTTGGCCCGGGATTAATCGCCGCCTCGCCGACCGGCAGCTTCATCCCCGGCAAAGTTATTACTCCCACGCCCTCGCCGGCCTCGAATATTATTTTATTTAAATTATTATCATCTAAAATTTCAAGCGACGTACATATCGTCATGCCGTCAGTTATATCTACGTCGTCGCCCGCGTCTTTAATTGCTCCGAATTTATTATTATCAATTTTAAAGACGTCAATTAAAAATTCGCGTCCCGTCGGCCCAGTCACTTTAACTTGATTAACGCAAATATTTTCAGCTAAAAATATTGCAGCCGCCTTTGCCGCAGCTGCCGCGCATGTCCCGGTGGTGTAGCCCTCGCGCAGTGCCATAATTAATTATTTAATCCCGTAATATAAAGCGTTAATAATAGTCGAAGCGATCGGCGAGCCGCCCTTACGTCCCATTGCCGCGATATAAGGCACGTTAAATTTACTTGCGACTTCTGCTAATATCTCTTTAGACTCGACTACATTTACAAAGCCGACCGGCACTCCGATTATTAACGACGGCTTGGCCTTGCCCTCGCTGATAAGCTCGCATAATTTTATTAACGCAGTCGGAGCGTTGCCGATTGCAAAAATAGCGTCCGGCGTCTCTTCAACCGCGCGTTCAATGCTTATTACAGCTCGAGTGACTCCGCGCTTTAAGGCTTCTTCTTTAACGTCAGGCTCAGCCATGCGGCAAATTATTTTATTATTAAATTTACTTGCCGAGGGCTTGCTCATTCCAGCCGCCGCCATCTGAGTGTCTGTTATAATGCCGACGCCGCGCTTCAACGCCTCGCGCCCTAAAGTCACAGCCTGATCTTCCGGCGAAAATTTTAAAGTCTTCATAAATTCAAAATCGGCTGTAGTATGAATTACGCGTTTTAAAACAGGTAAATTTATCTCAGGTATGTCAACGCCGCCGAGTTTATTCATCTCTTCGGCAATAATCGCCATGCTCGCGGCCTCTATCTCTTCCGGCTTTACTTCTTTTAATTTTACATTCCAGCTCATAACAACCCCGCCCTTATCTTATTTAATTTAATAATTTAATTTATTTTATT
>JAFSNU010000105.1 GCA_017447325.1 Synergistaceae bacterium
CTGTGTTTTTAAATTATTAATTGCAATAGCTCTGACTGCAAGGTTGCCTAAAAGCTCTAAGAAATTCATCATTTGCTCGTCCGGCAGATAGTTCCAGTGCATGACGCAGAATAACCTGCAATTCCCTTCAGCAACAGGCAAAACCACTTCAAACGGCGTTTTAGTTCCGTTTGTGATTACAGGAACCGGCGGAAGTATTGCCTGAGCGTAAATTCCCGTGCGTTCCGGTATCTTTTCAGAGTGTCCTTCTGTAAAGACCGTGAGATAATTTCCCTCGTCTTTTAATACGACTATATTTTCAGGGAATAAACTTTCGCGTAAAACGTCGCTTAAAAACGCCGCGAAGTATTGCAAAGGCATCGGCTCGAAGACTGACGCGAGCGTGCTTTTAGTAGCTAAAAGCATATAAGACAAGCGCGATAATTTCTTCTCTGTGTCGTCAATGTTCTGGAATGTCTGCCATAAATTAATCAAGCCGGCGTAGGGCTGAAGCTCGTTGATAAAATTATCGTCAGGCTCTTTTGCTAATAATATATAAATTTCGCGGTGAGCACCTTTAACTCTCACGACAAACGGCCATTTGTCGCTGCCTTTTGCGCTTGATACTTCGAACGCGCCTAAAATCGGCCTGTTAGAGAATAAAGATTTAATGTCGAACTCGCTCCAGATTAAAGATTCGGGAGCAGTGCCGGCCGCGTCCATGACCATAAAACTCCCGTCGTTCTTCTTGCTCGCCTCGAGTATCAAGGCCGGAAGTTTCTTATTGCCCAAAAAATCCGTAAGCAGCGTTAACGCTCCGCCTGAGACTATAAAATTTATGCGATTGTAAAGATCCTCCATGATTAGAGAACGCACCCCCAACCGAAATATTTAATATTTATAAAAATTTAAATTAATTTGATATTATAATTTATAATTAAAATTTATTTAAGGGGGAATTTGCGGAAAGGCGTTTGTTTAATATAATGACGGCTTAATTTAATTTTAATTTTAGAATAACGAAAAGCGAGGGGAATTTTATTAAATGAAATTAAAAGGAGCGTATATATTGCTTGAGTGCCTGCTCGAGCAGGGCGTTGACACGATATTCGGCTACCCGGGCGGAGCGATCTTGAACGTTTATGATGCTTTATATGATTATAAAGATAAATTTAAACATATTTTGACGGCTCACGAACAGGGCGCGTCACACGCTGCGGACGGCTACGCGAGGTCAACAGGCAAGGTTGGAGTTTGTTTCGCGACGTCAGGCCCTGGCGCAACTAATCTCACAACTGGAATTGCAACGGCTTATACGGACTCGTCGCCTGTTGTATTTATAACTTGCAACGTGAACGGAAATTTAATCGGCAAAGACTCGTTTCAAGAGATTGATATAACGGGAATTTCGCTGCCTATTACGAAATGTAATTATTTAGTTCGAGATGTAAATAAATTAGCGGGAATAATCCGCGAGGGCTTTGCGATAGCTAAATCGGGACGTCCCGGGCCTGTGTTGATTGACATTCAGAAGGACGTTACTGCGGCTGAATGCGAATATGAATTCTTGCCTTTAACTCAGCATTTTGAACAGGGCAGACTGACGCGTTTAGCTGATCATCCGAGCGTTGTATCGATCGAGCCTAATTTTGACGACATAAAGACTTTGGCTAAAATGCTTAATGAGTCTAAACGGCCTTTGTTAATCTGCGGCGGCGGAGTTGTGAGAGCTAAAGCGTCTGACGAATTTAGACAGCTTGCGGCTAAAATCGACGCGCCGGTTGCAATTACGGTAATGGGCGGCGGAGCGTTCCCCGGCGGCGATGACTTAAAGACCGGCATGATAGGAATGCACGGCTCGCAAGCGTCTAATATGGCGTGCGACGCGTGTGATTTATTATTAGCTGTCGGCTCAAGATTTTCTGACAGAGTGGCTTTAGATCCGGAGAGCTTTGCATCGCAGGCAAAGATAGTGCAAATAGACATTGACGCGGCTGAAATAGACAAGAACGTCAAGACTTCACATCACATAATCGGCGACGCGAAGAAGATTCTAGCGAGCTTATTAAATTTAGTTGACGAAGCGAAGCATGACGACTGGAAGAAGTATGTATTTTCGTTCAAGACTGAAACTGAGTACGACGAGGACGGCGAAGCGTTCACACCCAAGCAAATACTCTCAACAGCCGAAAGAATTTTGCCGAAAGATATTATAGTATCGACGGACGTCGGCCAGCATCAGATGTGGGCAATTCAGCATTTTAAATTCTCATATCCCGGCCAGCTGATAACTTCCGGCGGCTTTGGCACAATGGGCTTTGGACTTGGAGCGGCAATAGGCGCACAAGTCGGCAATCCGGATAAGAAAGTATTGCATGTGACCGGTGACGGCAGTTTCAGGATGAACTGCAACGAGCTTGCGACCGAAGAATATTATAAACTGCCTATAATCACGATAA
>JAFSNU010000106.1 GCA_017447325.1 Synergistaceae bacterium
TAACTATGATAAGCGTTTACACGACTATGACGGCGATGGTTGCGGAGCGCCGGCGCGAGATCGCGTTAAAGAAAGCTCTGGGCGCTGAGAACGGTTTAGTCATGGGCGAGTTATTAGGCGAGGGCGTTTTATTAGGATTTATCGGCGGAGCTCTGGGCGTGTTCTTAGGATTTGAATTTGCCCAGCGCGTGAGCTTAAACGTCTTTGGCCGTGCGATAAATTTTTGGTGGCCTTTAGTCCCGGCGACTATAATAATTTTTATATTTATAACTGTCTTAGCGTCGATACTGCCGGTTCGCAAGGTCATGGACATTCATCCGGCTATCGTGCTTAAAGGCGAGTAAATTTATTTTATAATATAAATTATTAAATTATAAATGGAATTTGAGTGGGATGAAAATAAGCGTCAGTCTAATATTATTAAACATAAAATTGACTTCGCTGAGGCTGTTACGATATATGACGAGGGCAAATTCACTTACACATATAAAAGTATCGGCGATTACGGCGAGGATCGATATGTGTCTATCGGAATTTTGGACGATAAAGAAATTGCCGTTGTTTATACGACAAGGGATGACAAACGCCGTATAATATCGGTTAGAAGAGCAAGAATAAACGGAAGGAAGTTATATTATGCTGCAAAGCCAACAAGCTAAAAATAATTTTGAAAAGTTAGACGAAGTTATTGATGACGATGATGATTATGAAATGTCGGACGAGGAGCTTGCGAACGCCGAATGGTTTATAGAGGGCGGCGACCGTGAGACAATTCTTTTGAGCTTTGATAAGTCCGTGCTGGAATTTTTTAGGCAGAAAGGCAACGGCTATAGAGAATATATGAACGCTGCTTTAAAAGATTATGTCATAGCGCAGCGCAAATTAGAGGCCGAGACTGCGGCGGGTTAAATTATGTCAACTGATTTTGAAGCATTAGCCGCGATGACTGATGATGATATTGATTGTTCGGATATTCCGGCACTCACGGACGAAGAGTTGAACTCGCCGGAATGGTTCGGAGTATGTCCGCATCAGGAGCTGTTTACTTTAGGCGTTGACCGCGATGTTATAGACTTCTTCAGGAATAAATATGATCGAGACTATCGCTATCGCATGAATGACATCTTAAATGATTACGTCATAGCTCAGCTCAAATTAGAGGCCGAGGCTGCGGCAAGATAAATTAATTTTAATTTTAAATTAACGCAAACAGGAGGGCGGGGCGCGTGTCCGGCAATAAAAATTTACATGACGCAATGAAGGCCAAGCAGGACGAATTTTACACGCAGAAGGCCGACATTGAGCGAGAGCTTGTGCATTATAAAACGCATTTTAAAGATAAAATAGTTTACTGCAACTGCGACGATCCGAAAGACGGGCCTAACGCGTCGGAGTTCTGGCAGTTTTTTGTGCGCAACTTTAACGACTGGCAGCTTAAAAAATTAATCGCGACGCACTACGAGCCGGATGAAACAACTTTCAGCTATAAGATCGAGACCGGCCCGGATAAAAACGGCCAGTTTAATATGTTTAATTACACGGCAAAAAAACGCGCGATTAAATCTAACGGCGATTTTAGGTCGCAGCCGTGCGTGAATTTATTGAAGCAGGCTGATATTATCGTGACTAACCCGCCATTTAGTTTGTTTAGAGAGTACGTCGCGCAGCTGATGAAATATAACAAAAAATTTGTGATAATCGGGCCTCGCAACGCAATTACATATAAAGAGATTTTTCCGTTAATCAGCTCAAATAAAATATGGCTTGGATACGGCTTTAAAAACAGCGACGCTTATTTTCGCATTGATGAAAAAAACGCCGCTAAATATGCCGCTGGAGTATATAATCCTGAGACGGGTTTTGTGCATTTTAGAAACTGCACGTGGTTCACAAATCTTGACATTAATAAACGCCACGAGCCGATAGATTTGCGCGGGCATTATTCTTATTACGAAAATCCTGAACGATACCCCAAGTACGATAATTATAATGCAATCGAGGTATCGAAAGTTGACGACATTCCGTATGATTATGACGGCGTTATGGGCGTGCCGATTACTTTTATGGACAAGTACTGCCCCGAGCAGTTTGAGATTGTAGGGCTTGATAGATATACAGTTCCGCGTGAATTTTTAGTCGGCGGACGCGTCGCGATTAACGGCAAGCCAAGATACGCGCGTATATTAATTCGGCGCCGCGAGAGTACCGGAGGGTGAGGATGAACGAGGTGAAAAATATTGCATCAAGTATTATTTTATCAGTATAAGAGCGGCTGCCCGCAAGTTGCTGATTATATCAGAGAGTTAGCGTCGCAGAAAAGCAAGGACAGCCGGATAAAGCTTAAGAAGATACAAGACTGTATTAATGCGCTGAAATATTACGGAACGCTTGCAGGCGAACCTTACATGACATGAAGCA
>JAFSNU010000107.1 GCA_017447325.1 Synergistaceae bacterium
GAGGGCGAGGAAGGCTGCCTGAGCTTCCCGGGAATTTACGCGCAGGTCAAGCGGCCTGAGTGGGCGAAGATCGAAGCGCAGGACGAGACCGGCGAAGTCAAAGTTTATGACGTGAAAGATTTTACGGCGAGAGCATTTTTGCACGAGATGGATCACTTGACGGGAAAATTATTTATAGATTATTTATCTAATATAAAGCGCAATGCTATCAAGAGGAAGATGCAGAAGCAGAATTTGCCGGCGGATAAAGCGGCGAAGAAGAAGAGGCATGTCTAAGCTATGCGCATATGGTTTGTTGGAACTGGCAAGTTCGCGGCGTTGTGTTTAAAAAATTTAGTTGAAAATAATATCGAGCTTGAAAAAATTATAACGGGCTTGCCTACTCGCTCAGGCCGGGGCGGCAAAGAGCAAGCGTCGCAAGTCGAGCTTGAGGCTTTAAAATTAAATTTAAATAATATAGTCACGCGCACGGGCTTGCTGTCTAAGAATGAAGATTTAATACATGAAGTTAATAATAACTCGCCGGATTTGATTTTCGTAATTGACTTCGGGCAGATTATACGCGAGCCGTTTTTGAACGCGGCAAAATTTGGATGCTTGAATATTCATCCGTCTTTGCTGCCGAAGTGGCGGGGAGCTGCGCCGGTGCAAAGAGCTTTGATGAACGGCGATGATAAAGTCGGCGTGACTGTGTTTAGATTAGTTGAAGCGATGGACGCGGGCGGAATTTTAGCTCAGGGCGGATTAAATATTAATAAAGACACCGGAGCTGAAGAGCTTTACGAAAAATTAAGCGCACTGGGCGTTGAGCTTGTAATAAATAAAATTAAATCAGGCGAGTTAGATAATTTAATTAGTCAAGATGATAAATTAGCGAGCTATGCCGACAAAATTTCAAGAGATGAATTTGAAATTAATTTTGAAATAAGTGCGGACGAGTTTAATAATCGCGTAAGGGCTTTGGACGCGTCGGGCGGAGCGTTTGTTATGTTTAATGGCAAGCGTTTAAAAATTTGGAAGACGCATGTTATAGATGAAGAAGTTTTAGAAAATTTAAAGCCGGATAAAGAGCGCGAGGGAATTATATTTAAATGTGCGGATAAGGCTGTGAGTTTAATAGAAGTTCAGGCCGAGGGCAAGGGCAGGATGTCCGGGCTTGCCTGGGCGAGAGGTCAAAGAATTATTTAAATTTTAAATTTTAAAATTTTGCGTTAATATATGCGGGGTTTTGTTTGGAGCC
Organism: Synergistaceae bacterium; assembly: GCA_017447325.1. Classification (GTDB taxonomy): domain Bacteria; phylum Synergistota; class Synergistia; order Synergistales; family Aminobacteriaceae; genus JAFUXM01. The sequence continues at coordinate 1,241 of JAFSNU010000107.1, forward strand.
TCGCATATTTTTTATTTAAAAATTTTTAAATTTTAATTTTTATTTAACGGAGTTTAATTTAAATTATGCTTAATGAAAATAAGGGCTATGTTTTTATATTTATAACCGGAATTTTGTGGGGAACGATAGGATTATTTGTCGCCGAGATGGCCAAGGCCGGATCGAGCCCTGAGCTTACAAGTTTTTTGCGGATGGCTTTAGGCTTGTTAATCATGCTTGCGATAACTATATTTAAATATGGCGTGAAGTCTTTAATAATTGATTTAAAAACTTTTATGCTATGCGCGGTAATAGGAGTTGTGTGCAACGGAATTTATAATATCTGCAACAGCCTTTCGGTGATTAATAACGGCGTTGCTGTTGCGTCTGTTTTAATGTACACTGCTCCGATCTTCACGGCTCTTGCTTCAAGAATTATATTTAAAGAAAGTATAACGCGTAAAAAAATTTTTGCGTTAATTTTAAATATTATTGGCTGTATTTTAGTTGTAACGGGCGGAAATTTTGTGAATATAAATATAAATTTTAAAGGCGTGATGTACGGAGTGGGCGCGGGCTTCTGCTACGGAATGGCAGCTATAGCGGGCAAGGCGGCGAGCGGACGGGCTAATGCGTTTGTGATTAACACTTGGGGATATTTTTTCGCGGCTGTATTTATTTTAATTTTTACAAGGCCTGACTTTGAAATTTTAAATTTAAAAATTTTATGGATAGGATTTTTATTCGCGGTAATACCGACTGCGCTGGCTTATATAATTTATTATAAAGGCCTTGAGCGCGTTAAATCGACTGCGAGAGTGCCGGTTGTCGCGTCGATTGAGCCGGTGACTGCGGCGTTAATAGGCGTTATGTTATATCATGAAGCGTTAGGCGCGGCGAACTTGGCCGGAGTTGCTTTAGTTATAATCTCGATTATGTTATAAATTTTGAAATTTTTATCGCGCGAGGGCTTGCGGAAAATTTTTAATAACGCGATAGCTTGCGAAAAATTTTTGATACGCGGGAGATTGCAAAAATTTTTAAGGCGCGAGAAGCTTGCAAAAATTTTGAAATAAGTTTTATTAATGCTATAATTTAGAAAAATTTTTAAATTTTTGTTGATTGAAAGGTTGGGCATCATGAAGCAAATTCTTGCGCAGATTGCGGACACGGATCATAAATTTAAAAGCGATTATGTATTTGATGCTGATGTTAATAGTAAAATCGGCGACGTTAAAGACGTGAGCAAGGCTGATATAGAGCGGTATGTTAAAGCCCATAATATTTTTGATGCGAATGCTGATTTGAAAATAATTAATTTGTCTGATCAGGAAGGCGGCCGCGCGGAGGGCTTTGTGAATTTAGTATTTCGCGTTCAGGATTTGAATTCTAAAAAATCTGTGATAGTGAAGCACGTGACGTCTTACACTCGGGCGAGGCTCAGGGCGACCGGCAAAGATCATCCAGTTTATACGGCTCGTTTTGATTTCGAAGTGCGCTCGATAATTTTAATGCGCGAGATATTTAAGGACATTGCGCCGGAGATTTATTTAATCGATAGGAATTTAAGATTAATCGTCATGGAGGATCTCGGGCATTTAGAGACTTTAAGATTTGCATTAGCCGACGGCAAGACTTATCCTGACTTTGCTTTAATTTTGGGCGGATTTTTAGCTGGATTAAGATTTTATACGTCGGAGTTTTATCTTGGCCAGAACGAAAAGCATCGGAGCGAACGTTATTTTAACTGCGATGTTACGAAAGTCAACATGGTGAATTTATATTTCGGTAAAGAGTGCGTGCTGTTTAACGACGCAAATATTTTTGAGCCGGAAGCGCGTGAAGTGCAGAGACGTCTTGCAAATAATTTTAATTTGAAGCGCGAGATGCTGGCGTTAGGAATGAAGTCGTATAACAACGAGTGCATGTGCCATAATGATTTAACGGCCGGCAATGTCATGATTGATAATCAAGAATTTAAAATTATAGATTTTGAATTTGCGGGATACGGGCCGGCGTTTATGGACTTAGGCAAGATGACGGGCAGCTTTATTTTGAATTATGTTTCATGGCTGGGCGTACCTGACGAGCCGCTTGACAAACGTCTTGCGATGCAGAAATATGCTTTAGACATGATTAAAGATTTATATAACGGCTACTTAGCGACTTTAAAGAATTTATTTGCAAAATACAGTGGCACTGTTAAAGGCTTAGGCATTCGCAGCGAAGACCCCGAGAGATTATATAAGCATGTGTTTTACGACGCGTTAAGGCTTGGAATTTTGAGCGCGGCGCCGCGTGTGCCGGACTTCTGGACGAAGACTGCGGAGATTGAGCGCATCACTGACAAGAAATTTTTAGGCTTGACGCAGAAGAGATTTTTAGAAATTGCCGAGTATGTTTTAATTCAAGCTGAGAATTTTAATAGCATAGAAGACTTTTGCGAGCTTGTACACTGCTGCGCCGGAGTTGACGTTCAGTAATAAATTTAAAATTTTAAAATAATAAGCGGCTTGTTAAATTAAAAATTTTTAAATTTAAACAAGCCGCTTTAATTTTTATTTTAAATAATTAAACTTACTACTTCTTCTTCGCCGCCGCTTTCTTAGCCGGTTTGATCTTCAGCTTGGCGACTTTTTCTTTTAATGCCTTGCCCGGTCTGAACACAGGAACTTTCTTTGCCGGAATCTTTACTTTCTTAGTCGGATCCTGCGGGTTGCGTCCCTCGCGTGCTTTGCGCTCTCTGACCTCGAAAACTCCAAAGCCAACGAAAGTGCACTTTTCCTCACGGGCGAGCGCGTCCTGGATCGATTCGAAAGTTGCATCGACTAAAGGACTGATGTCCTTTTTCTTCATAGCCGGCAGCTTCTTAGCTATCGCGTCAACAAGTTCTGCTTTGGTCATGAATGACACCTCCAGAAAAATTTTATGTTTTGATTTTATCAGCCTTTACAAAATATGCAAGTAGTTTTTTTAAGTAATTTAAAAATTTTTAAAATTTTATATAATAAATTTAAAATTTTATTTAAAAGTCAGGAGTTCAAGCATGAATAAAGGTTTAAATTTTATTAAAGCCGCGTTTAATTTTGATAATTTAAATAATTTAAAATATTTCAAGCTTCGCGTTGCGTTATTAATTTTATATTTATGGCCGGTGCTGTTCGCGCAGTATATTTTATTTATTCATCAAGACAACTTGCGGATGTTCAACCCGAAAGATCCGACGAGCTTATGCTGGGCGGCTGATATTTTATTTGTTTTATTATTGCTTTGCCCTAAAGTAATAAAATTATTTAATAAAATTTCTGTTAAAGCTAAAGCTATAAGCTGTGAAGATACGCACAAAAATTTTTTCGCTAAGAGCTTTATAATCGCGTTTATATATTTTTTAATTTATTATGTTGTCTATTACCCGGGCTGCTTCTCGCCGGACTCGCTTAATCAAATTCAAGAGGCCTTAACTAATAAATATATAGACTGGCATCCGACGCTGCACACGCTTTTATTTTTTAAGCTGCCTTTGACTTTGACGGGCGAGTGTCTCGGGTCGATGGTCTTAATGCAAATTATTTTATTCGCGCTTGCTCTGGCTTATATGGCTAATACTATTTATAAATACGCGAATTTTAATTATGCTTGTTTAGCTTTAGCTTATGTTTTGATTACGCCCGTCACGCCGATTATAGTTTTATACCCGTGGAAAGATGTTGCGTTTGCAATTACGGCAATATTATTAATAGCTTTTATGCTTAATATTTATTTTACTCGCGGCGAATGGCTGAATAATTTTAGAAATTTAATTTTGTTTGCAGTTATATTAACTTTCGCGACTATATTCAGGCACAACGCAGTTTTATTCACGGCGCCGTTGTTTTTAGCTTTAATAATTTACGCAAATAAAAAACATGCTTTAATTATATTTTTAATCTCGGCTTTATTATTCGCGTTTATAAAAATTCCTGTTTATAGATACGTTGACGCGGGCAAGCCGAAATATATTCAGCGCGAGATCTCAGGCCTGCCGATGACCGTCATAGGCAACGCGGTTAAAGAGACGCCGGAGCTTTTATCTCAGGATATTTTGGATTTTGCGTATCAAGTCGCGCCGAAAGAAAAATGGCAAACTAAATATATAACCGGCTCGTTTAATAATATAAAATGGGCAGGAGTGAACAGCGATTTTATCGAGCAGACCGGAGCTTTAAAGATTTTAAAAATTATGCTTAAATGCTTTATGCAGTCGCCTATAGCTGCTTTAAAAGGATTTATAGGCTTAACTAATTTAGTTCACGGCTTTGTCGGCTATACTGGACATATGCTCTATCCGGTCAGAGTGCTCGAGGGCGGCGCGCTTAAAGAAAATTTATGGCAGATTAATAAATTTTTTCAGGAAATATTAAGCCCGGTCTTAGGTCATATCGGCTTAATAAATTTAATTATTTTAATTTGCTTAATCGCGAAATTTAAATTTAAAAAATTATTTTTAGCGCTGCCGTTATTGATTTATAATTTCGGCACAATGCTTTTGCTGTCCGGCGCGGATTTTAGATTTTTTTATTATTCGATAGCTATAATGCCGGCGTTAGTGTTGATGTTGTTAAATGAAAATAAAAATTAATTAATTAAAGGAGATTTTATTTTATGAGCAAAGTAATAATTATCGGCGCAGGGCCTGCTGGCTTAACGGCGGCGTACGAACTTTTGAGCAAAGCTAATAAAGATTACGAAGTAATAATTTTAGAAGAGAGTTCAAGCTTCGGCGGAATTTCAAAGACTGTGAATTATAAGGGCAATCGAATGGACATGGGCGGCCATAGATTTTTCTCAAAAGTTAAAGAAGTTAATGACTGGTGGGAGAAGATGATGCCGACGCAGAGCGCGCTGCCTTACGACGATAAAATTCTTGGCCGGACTTCGACTATTATAAATAGCAATAATAATGCAGATCCTGAACTGACAGATCGCGTTATGCTCAGGCGCAATAGATTATCAAGAATTTTGTTTAATCATAAATTTTTTGATTATCCAATTTCACTAAAGTTCGCGACGATTAAGAACATGGGATTTATTACAACTTTCATTGCCGGCATGAGCTACTTGAAGAGTTTAATTTTTAAACGGCCTGAGAAGTCGCTCGAGGATTTTTATATTAATCGCTTCGGCAAAAAATTATACTCGATGTTCTTTGAGAATTACACGCAGAATTTATGGGGCAGACATCCCAGCGAAATATCGCCGGAGTGGGGAGCGCAGCGCGTGAAAGGCTTATCGATCAGCGCGATCTTACGCGATATATTTGGCAAAATTTTTAATAAGAAAAATCGCAAAGTCGAGACGTCGTTAATTGAGGAATTTGCGTATCCTAAGCTCGGGCCAGGGCAGCTCTGGGAGATCACGGCTCAAGAAATCGAGAAGCTCGGCGGGAAAATTATTTTGAACGCAAAGGCCGTTAAGTTTAATAAAGTTAATAATTTAATTAGTGAAGTGATTTATATTAAAGATAATAAAGAAATTTGCGAGGCCGGAGATTATTTTATAAGCTCGATGCCGCTTAAAGATTTAGCAGCCGGAATTAATGACGCGCCGGAAAATATTTTGAAGATCGCGCAGGGCTTGCCGTATCGCGATTACATGACGCTGGGAGTTTTATTAAAGAAATTAAATTTAGAAAATAAAACTAAAATCAAGACTATTAATAATATCACGCCGGATAATTGGATTTATGTTCATGATAAGAACGTAAAGATGGGACGCATTCAGGTCTTTAATAACTGGTCGCCGTATCTCGTGAAAGATATTAATAATAGCATTTGGATCGGGCTTGAATATTTTTGCAACGAGGGCGATGAGCTTTGGAGCATGAGCGACGAAGATTTTGCGGAGCTTGGTATTAATGAGATGATGAAGCTTGA
>JAFSNU010000108.1 GCA_017447325.1 Synergistaceae bacterium
ACGCGATAAAGCAAATGGGCGGCTGGCTGAAATTATGTTACATGAGCAGCCGCGAGCTTGATTTTCGTGAAAAAACTTTTGCGATGTTTTATTCAATCGGCGAGCGTAAAGCGTCATGGGACGGTGCAAACGGGACTTATAAAGTTCCAAATTATTTTTTAGGCGAGTGCGACCTGAGCAATAGACTAAACGGCTATGAAAAAATTGTTCCGATAAAAATTTTAGAGCTGGGGACGGGTAATAAAATTGATGTTATAATGTTGGAGAACAGTGAGCGAAAGCCTGAATTAGAGGCACATAATGATATAAAACAGCTCACGCAGAAGATAGCTAAAATAATTTAGGCCGTACCTTTTTTCGTACCATCGCAGAAAACTTAAATTCAGCAAAGCTTTTTATTATATGAGTTTATGAGTACAATTCGAACCCCGTTGTCCGCTCCATTTATAAACTCCATAAAATAAAACATATAGCCGCTATCAATAACTAATGATTTTTTTGCTATAAAAATCTCGTCTTTCGTTTTGCTCATTTTTGTCTGCTTTTAGTATATCGTCACCTCGACTGGGCTGTTTAGATTTTTTACCTTCAGCTCTCATCAAGCGACGAGGAGTAATCGCATAATATATTTAATAAGCCTATGATATTTAACTCAGCTAATTTTTATTAAAGCATCTTGATAACTAAAATTTTTAACGAGAGTTAATAAACGTTAGACGCGCGAGGGTATAGTGTGTTAATATAGCGTTAAGTTTAGAAAATTTTAAAAATTAAAATTAATTTAATTAATTTAAGGGGATTTATTTAAATGGCCTTTAACGTAATGGATTTATTGGGCGCGGTGATGACGTCGGGCGCAAGTTCAGCAGGTTCAAGCAGAGCTCAGAACGCGGCTGGGAATCTCGAGGGAATGCTCGGAGGACTCGGCAGCTTGTTAGGCGGCGGAAGTTCTTCAAGCTCGATTCCGAGCATGAGCGGCGGACTTCAGGGCTTAATGGGAACTTTATTAGGCGGCGGCCAGAGCGTTATTAATAAAGCAGGTCAGGCGGTCGGCGGCGGAGATAATTTAGCGGCTGCGGGACTGGGCGCGTTAATCGGCGCGCTGTCGGGCAAGTCCGGCTCAAGTTCAATGGGCGGCATCGGCGGCGGCTTGATGGGCTTGTTGGGCATGATGGCATTTAAGGCTTTAACTGGAAATAATAATAATGCAAGTCAGGCGCAGCAGGAGCAGCTCGCGCAGAGCATTGCCTCGCGTTCTCAGCAGCAGGTTGCGAGCGACGCGGAAATAATTTTGACGGCGATGTTAGACGCGGCAAAGGCCGATGGTCAAGTTGACGCCGAAGAGTTAGGCAGAATTACCGGTAAAATTAAATCAGCAGGAATTGGCCAGGACGGAATGAATTATTTAATATCTAAACTTCAAAGTCCAATGGAGACAAATAAAATTTTAGCGGCTGTTAAAGGCAGGCCGGAGCTTGCGGCGCAAGTTTATTCGGCCTCGTTAATGGCCATAGATGTTGACACGCAGGCCGAGAAAAGATATTTAGCCGGACTTGCAAACGCAATGAACTTGCCGCAGAACGTCGTAAATAATATTGAGCAGATTGTCGGGATGCAGAATTAGTTAAATGCCAAGACGAGCGAAAATCAGGGCAAAAATAAAATCGTTTGTTGTCGTGACGGGAATGTCCGGCGCGGGCAAGACGACGACGCTGAAAGTTCTTGAAGACTTTGGATTTATGGCCGTCGATAACTTGCCGCCTGAGTTATTACCGCAGTTATTTAAATTGCTTGCAAATAAAGCTGCTAATCAGCGAGGCGTTGCCGTCACGATTGATATTCGAAGTTCTAAAAGTTCTGAAGAATTATTAAAAGCGTTGGACACGGTCGAGGCCGCCGGTCTTGGAGCTGTTAAAATAGTTTTTTTAACTGCGTCGAACGAGGAATTATTAAGGCGTTACGAGAAAACCCGCCGCATTCATCCGTTGAGCATGAACTCAAGTCAAGACAGTTTAGGACTTTCAACAAGCGACGGAATAAATCATGAACGCGCGATATTAGCACCTGTGTTAGCGAGAGCAAATATAGTTTTGGACACAAGCTTAATGGACTTGAGCCAGCACCGGGGCAGATTGCTTAAAGAATTTTTTGACGACGAGGACGAAAAGGGCGGCGGCATGTCGTTATTAATAAGCTCGTTCGGATTTAAGTACGGCGTGCCGCAGGACAGTAATTTTGTATTTGATGTGCGCTGTCTGCCTAATCCGTATTACGTGCCGGAGCTTAGAAATTTAACGGGCGAGGACCGGCCGGTTCAAGATTATTTATTGCAGTTTCCGGAGACTTTAAGATTTTTAGGCAGGTCGAGAAGTTTTTTAGATTTTGTAATTCCCGAATATTTCAGCACGGTTAAAGGTCAGCTTCATATCGCAGTAGGCTGCACGGGCGGACGTCACAGATCGGTTGCGCTTGCACGCTGGCTGTTCGACGCTTATTCACAGACTTTCAAGGGCGCGGTTGTCTTTCATCGCGATAAGGATTTATAAATAAAATGCCGGACTGGGCTTTAGGTTTTTTGCTGGGAATTTTCACGGCGTTATTTTTGCTGACTGCGTTTGATTTCAGGCCGTTTAAAAAACGCGGGATGAATATTCGCGGCGCATTGTCAAAAAAATTAGCGATGGGGCCTGTTATAGTTGCCGTTGGCGGCGGTACCGGACTTTCAACTTTGCTTAAAGGCTTAAAGGGTTTCACGCGGAATATCACGGCTGTCGTCGCTGTGACTGACGAGGGCGGAAGCTCGGGCAGAATTAAAGCTGAATGGGGAATGCTCCCGCCGGGCGACGTTCGCAACTGCATGGTTGCACTGGCCGAAAATGATAATGAGTTAAGAAAAATTTTAGATTTCAGATTTGATCGCGGCGAGCTTGCCGGTCACAGCTTGGGCAATTTATTATTATTAGCAGTGACTGAGTTATGCGGAGATTTTAGCGCGGCTGTCGAGCGCATGAATCATTTATTAGCGATACGAGGGCGGGTCTTGCCTGTCACTACTGAGGGAATAATGTTAGCGGGCAAGACTGTTCATGATTTAAAAGTTCGCGGCGAGCTTGAAATTTCACATTACGGCCATGAATTAAGCGAGATTTGGATTGAGCCGGTGAACGCGCGTCCGCTTGACGACGTTATGAAAGCCGTTGACGACGCTGATATTATTTTATTAGGCCCGGGAAGTTTATTTACAAGCGTTATACCTAATTTATTACTGCCGGACTTTGCGCAAAAATTACGCGATGCGCCGGTGCCGAAAATTTATATTTGCAACGTTATGACGCAGCCGGAGGAAACTGAAGGCATGAATATCGTTCAGCATCTGGACTGGGTGAGCGCGGCCTTGGGCGAAGTGCCGGACTGCATTGTCGTGAACAGCGAGGCCATACCCGACGATATTATCGCGTCGTACAAAGAGCAGGGCGCGTCTCCGCTTTATCTTGACTATCATCAGCGCGAGGAAATTAAAATGCGCGGCTGTCTGTGCGTTGAAGCGCCTATAGCTTTAGTGTTTCAGGAGCAGAAGACCGTCAAGCATGATCCGAATAAATTAGCAAGCGTGATATTTAAATTATGTCAGAGCTTAAATGCGGATTAAATTAAAAATTTAAAATTATGCTGAGCATATCTGAGCTGTTATGGGACGAATGGTCGTCGTATAAGTACGAGGACGAAGACGAGGAAGAATGCGAAATGGATTTCGCCGCGTGTTATCGTGCTGAGTGCTTGGGTATTCTTGCAGGCGTTCTGAATGATAAATATGTTTATTATTTGAAGATTAAGACGGCCAAGCGTTTAATTAGAATTTTTAAATATTTAAATTTTAATTTGAATTTTAATATAGCTAAAGTTTTAGATTTTGATAATTTGAAGGAGAAGCGTCCGCGCGTGAAGATTGCCGACATGCCCGGGCGAGACGAATTGTTAAAATTAGCTGAGAACTCGCAGCCGTCTTGGCCGTGGCTTCGAGGCTTGTTCGGAAGCTGCGGAAATTTTTATTTGACTAAATCAGGATTTTATTTAGTGTTAAGAATTGTTGACGAGGCTGTCGCGTCAAAGGCTGAAAATTTTCTAAATAATAAGAAGTGGAGCAGGAGATATTTTCGCGGAGCTTACGAATTAATTTTGCGCGAGCAGGAGGAAGTCGTCACGTTTTTGAGCAATATAAAATTGAACGGCGCGGCTCTTGAGCTTGAGCATAAAGTTATAATGCGTTTGATGCGCGACCAGGCTAATAAAGCGAGCAACTGCGACACTGCGAATATAATACGCGCGACGAAAGCGGCGTTTAAACAAATTGAATTAGCGAAAAAAATTTTGAATGATTATGAATTAATAAATAGTTTGCCTGAAAAATTGCGGGAGCTTGTTATATTACGGCTTGAAAATCCCGAGGCGAATTTGAGCGAGCTGGGCGAGAAGTTATCGCCGCCGGTGTCTAAGAGCACTGTAAAATACCGCTGGGCAAAGTTGAATAATTATATAAAATAATTTTAAATAAAAATTAAAATTTAGAGAGGAAGTTTGTGTTATGAAGTTAAGGACATTTGAAGCAAGCGATGTTCAGGGCAAGAAAGTATTAATGCGAGTTGATTTCAACGTGCCGTTTAAGAACGGAGTTGTGACGGACGACGCGCGTATCAGGGCGCATATCCCGACGTTAAAGAGATTGTTGGACGCGGGCGCGAAAGTTGCGTTAGCCTCGCATTTCGGCAGGCCGAAGGGCAAAGTTGATCCCGCGTTCTCGTTGTCGCAGATCGTGCCGGATGTAGAAAAAGCCTATGGCCTGAAAGTAAAATTTATTGATGACTGCGTCGGCGAGAAAGTTAAAGCAGCTCTTGATGAGTTAAAGCAGGGCGAAATTATTTTGCTCGAGAACACGAGATTTTATCCTGAAGAGCAGAAGAACGATGCTGAATTTGCAAAGAAGATGGCCGCGCCGTTTGATGTGTTCGTAATGGACGCATTTAGTGCATGCCA
>JAFSNU010000109.1 GCA_017447325.1 Synergistaceae bacterium
AGAAGAAAGTATTAAATAATTTATTAAATAGCTTGCGCGGCGGCAAGAATGTTGCTGTGATCAGCGACGCAGGAACGCCTGGAATTTCAGACCCGGGCTGGATATTATTAAAACATGCAATAGACGAGGGACTTGACGTTGATGTTTTGCCCGGCCCGACTGCCTGCATTCCGGCAATATTATTATCGGGACTGCCGCCTCAGCCGTTCTTGTTCTACGGCTTTATTCCTGAAAAATCAAGCGAGCGCGTGAAGTTGTTTAATAATTTAAAAGACTTTAAATATACTTTATGCTTTTATATATCGCCGCATAAGGCAATTAAAGATATTCAAGATATATTAGAGATATTAGGCGACAGGCAGGCCGCGTTAGTCAGAGAAATCAGCAAAATTTATCAGGAGAGCGTGCGCGGAACTTTAAGCTATATATTAAATAGATTAGCTGAAAGGCACGACTCGCAGAGCTTGAAGCTTAAGGGCGAGATGGTTTTAGTTGTAGCCGGTCAGGCCGAGCAGGAAATTAATAATGACGAATGGCAGAGCGCGGCGCGTGAGATGCGCGAGGCTGGCTCAAGCGTTAAAGATATTTCAAGCGAGCTCAGCGCGAAATTTAATTTAAATAAAAATAAGATCAAAGATTATTTAAATAATTTAAATAGCATGAGCTAAAATCTTTAATCTATATTTTAGCCGCGTAAAAATTTTTTAAATAAATTAAATTTAGATAATATTAAGACTAACGCGAGCGAGATAAAATATATTAAAGCAAATAAAATTATTATATATAATAAAGGCCTTGCAAACGGGCTGTCATTAAGCAAATTAAATTTATTATAAGGCATAATCACGCGGGTTAATAATTCAAGAATTACTACATGAACTGCGTAAACTCCGAATGACGTATTTGATAAAGTTTTAATTACAGAATTATTTTTAGTGAGCTTGTCTCCGCAGATTGACGAGATAAATACAAAGAAGGCCGCGCCTGAGACTAATAAATTCAGCGAGTAAGTTGCGTATAAATAATCGCGTATATCCGGAATATCTGCGATAAAAACTCGCACGCACGTTGTCGCAATAACTGAAAGTATAACGCCTAAAGCATAAAGGCCAAGCCGTTTTGATTTATCAAGCTTAAAATTAGCGAGATACCAACCGGTCAGAACGTAAACGCTGAAGCGCGTTAAATATTCAACGCCGAATTTATTTATAAAGTTCTCGAGCGTAGGCGTATAGCTAATCGTTAAGAAATTTAAAGTATGCGGAATAAACTTTAATATTATAGAGAGTATGATAAAGCCCAGCACGTAAATTCTATTTTCGCGCCGTGCAAAAATTCTCAGTACGGGCATAGAGATATAAAGGCCTACAGTCATGAATAAATACCATAAGTGCGGATAGTCCGAGCCTCTAAATATTAAAATATAATCTATAAAATCTTTTAAATTTATCGCATTGCCTAATAGCAGGGGCAGAATGAACGCATAAAATACTCCGTAAATCGCAAGCCAGAAAATTAATAGTATTATAATAGATTTAAGAGATTTATTATAAAATTCGCGGGTATTAAACGCTTTATCTTCGTTGAGCAACAACGCGCCGGTGAGCATTAAGAAAATCGGAACGGACGCTCCGCGCCTAAAGCCATTAAAAATATTTGACACGAAAAAATCCGCGCTTGTAGGATCAGGGAAATTAATCACCATGTACGCGCTGATGTGTCCAAGCAAGACCATAGCTATAGCTGCCGCCCGCAGTACATCATACTTCAAATATCTGTCTTTCATATATAAAATTCTCCTTTAATTTAAATTTAAATTTAATAAAATAATTTTACTCTATATAAATATATAAAGCTGCGAGTTAAAATTTCACCCGCAGCTTCTTTATTTATTATTTCAGCTTAGAAAATCGCGTCAGCTATTTTAAATTCAGTGTTATTTTTAGCCCGTTCAAGCTCGTGAGCATAGATCATAGTCGTGTTAATATTTCTGTGACGCAGCAGCTGCTGAACTTCGCGAATGTTTGCGCCGTTTAATAACGCAAGAGTTCCGGCGGTGTGGCGCATTGAGTGAGCTGTTAATCTGTCGCTGTCATAACCGGCCTGTATCATTGCGCGTTTCGCGGCTTGCCTGACGCTGCGGGTTGTGATTCGTCCGCCGAAATTATTGCGGCTCGCCGAAGCAAATAAAGGCTCTTTGCCTTGAGCATCGCCCCGCGCTTTGAGATATATATTAATCGCATGTTCAACCTGCGGCACAAGCTTTACATACTCGGCTTTATCGTCGCGGCCTTTGCCCTGAACAAACAAAACTTTATTGCCGTTCACTGTCCTTATGTCCGCAATGTCCGCGCGGGTGACTTCGACTGTTCTTAATCCCGTAGTCAGCATTAAGCTTATCATCGCATAGTCGCGCAGGCCTTTCAGCGTGTTAGTCTTAATATTATTTAAAACATCGCGGGACTGCTCGCAAGTTAAAAAATCCTTTTTATGCCCCGGCTCGACCCTGACGTTTTTAATCTTATCAGCAATATTTTTATACAAGTTCTCGCGTTCGAGCCATCTGAAAAATAATTTCACGGCTACTAAATAAGTTTGAATCGTCGTCGCGCGCAACTTTAATTTCAGGCTGTCGCGCCAAGCCATAATATTTTCACGCTTAGGCTCAGCAATTTTATTATCTTGAAGATAAATAATAAACTGCTTGACGGCGTTCGAGTAAGTTCGTTTGCTGGCGATATTGACGTCGATAAAGGCTTCCCATTTTTCAAGAACAAGCGCGTTGAAATGATTTTGTGATTTAAACATAATAAACTCCCCTTTGAGTGATTTTTAGAAGTTTCGATGCGGGAGTTATTGTTTCATTTTTCGCGCATTAAAAATATGCAGGCTCACGGCATAAAGCGCATAAGTCTGCATTATTTATAAATTTAAAATATATTAATTAATATTACTCCGTCAGCTCTTTATACATTTTCATCAACGCCGCTACGATTTCATCCTCGCTGATATTAATTTTAAATCCGTACGCTCTGCAGACCGCCGCGTCGTTCGCCCAGTGTGCCTTCCTAAGATCTATCGGCATAAAAGTATCGTCGTACATGTCGGCAAAAGTTGATTTTGGATGCGCAGCACGAGCGTCCAAAATTTGCTGCGCAGTCTGTTCAATCTTCCCGCGCTTCTGCAAATCTTTTCTATAATGCGAGAATACCGGCCACGGGAAATTATTATAGACAACTATTCCCGAATATCTGTAATCGCTCTTTAATCTTCCAGCGACAGCCCGCATCCAAGCCATATGAACGCGGCTCGTCAATATTCCAAAGTGATAAAGAGATGCGCCTGGAATAATACTTGACGCATCGCTCGCTATAATCTCAGGCGATACAAAATCCATTGGTATATATATTCGCTCGCTCGACGACACTCTCGGAATTAAAATATAATTTTTATCCGGCTGGCGAATTTCAGCAAACAAATGTGAAACTGAGGCAAGTTTCCTTGTTCCCTCTTTCTTGCTTTTGAGTCTAAATTTTTTCACAGCCTTAATCCGTTCGTTAATAAAAGGCATCTTACGAAATTCTTTAGGATCAAGATCAACAAGCCAAAGGCAATAACGCTTTATGCTGTTTATAAATTCAAAAGAGCCTAAATAAGGCCGTATAAATTTTTTAGCCTCCGGCGATTTTTGTAATAATTCATCACGCTCTTCCTCAGTTAAAATTAAATTTCCTCCGTCGCGCGGCATACTTCCCAGCAAAATTTCCGGCACATCGCACAAAGGCTTTCTGCGGGCTTTAACTAAAACAGTCTCAGCGTCGGTAATATAAGGCGTTATATTCTCGGCCTCGTGCGTCTCTTTAAATATAATCGGCGTTCCGGCCTTCTCGGCCTTTTCGCGCTCTTCTTTGCTAATGGGAACTTCAGGCTCAATCTCTGTGTAAATTTTCTTAGTCTCTAAATACTCGCTGCAGCTGAAACCGATTATCACGACGTGAACCTGCGCCATGTCGTCGGACTCGCTCTCCCATTTAAAGGCCCGCCATGCAAAATTAATTTGAATTTTAAATCTCTCTATCAACGGCCTCCAAATATCGGCGACCTGCTCGCCCTGAGTTATCGAGTTTGTCGAGACGAAAGCCGCTTGAACCGGCGTGTTTTGAATGAACTCGCTCGCCTTAAAATACCATGCAGCTACATAATCTATTTTGCCGGCAGTTTTATACGGCTTATTATTTTCGTCAACGTAAATTTTCAGCATCTCGTCTTTTTGCTCCTGCGTCTGCATCGAGTAGCCGACAAACGGCGGGTTGCCCATTATATAATCTAAATCTTCGGGCTTGATAATTTTACGCCAGTCAATTTTAAGCGCGTTGACTTCAGCAATATTTGCAGAGCTCTTTAACGGTAAGAGTCCGCCCATATACGGCAGCATTGACTGCTTTGTGTCAAGCTTCTGCGTCTCGTACCACATTTGAACTTCCGCGATCCATAAGGCCGTGCGGGCTACAGCCGCCGCAAAATCGTTTATCTCTATGCCGTAAAACTGGCTTATCGAAACTTTTATCAGAGTGTCGCCTTTAGCCGGCGTAAATTTATTTTGCATTAATACTTTTATAACTTTATTCTCAAGCCGCCTTAACGATAAATAACTTTCAGTCAGAAAATTTCCTGAGCCGCAGGCCGGGTCTAAAAATTTCAGCGATGCAAGCTTACGCTGGAAATTTCTGAGCCGTAAATTTGTCGGCGAGTTCATGACTTCTTCAAATTCTAAATTTAATTTATCCATAAACAACGGATCAATTAACTTATGAATATTGTTGATAGAAGTGTAATGCATTCCGCCGGTTCTGCGCGTCTCGGGATTTAAAGTACTCTCGAACAACGCGCCGAAGATCGTCGGGTTAATGCCGCTCCAGTCAAAACCTATTGACATATCTTCAAGAATAATTTTTACCGGCGTATCGTCAGGATCGTTCAAGTTCGGCACTTCGATCCCCTGCTCTTCGAATAATCCGCCGTCAACGTACGGAAAGGCTTTTAAATCTTTACTCATGTACTTGCTGCGCTTATTCTCAGGAATTGACAGAGCTTCAAATAAATTAATTATAGCCTGCCGCGCGTCATGTTTATATAATTTTAAATAATCATAAAATAAATTTCTGGCAAATAATCCCGCGTCCTCTGCATATAACAAAAATACCAGACGCACGCACAAGATATTTAAATTTCTCAACGCCTCGGCACTATTAGGCTTAATATATCTATGCTCAACCGCGTCATAAAATTTTCGAATAAGCCGGCACGCTTCTTTCGATATTTCAATCTCGCGAATTTCTTTCGGCGATGGCGCGTTCGCGTAAAGTAAAATATTTAATTTAATAAACTCGCGCTCCAAATTTTCAAGTTTAATTATTTCCGGGTCTGCGTGCGGAGTCTCCATGTCGTACACCCAAATTTCTTGAAAGTTGCAGGTTATAATCCAGCGTCCGCGCTCCGAAGCCGGAAGCCAGTCATAATATCTTTTAGCTTGCTCAAAAGGCGTTAAATAATTTCCGTCGGACTGCTTATAAGATTTATTTAAATCAACGCCGAAACTTTTCTGCTCGATTATAATTTTCATGCTGCGGACATACGCGTCAATAAAATTATTATGCTCAAGAGCTACGGGCTTCTCAAATTCGATAAAACAATCCGGCTCTGAAATATCTAAAACATCGCGGAAAATTTCAAGCCAGAATTTTTGCGTATCGCCCTTCTCGCCGCCGGTATCTTTCCAACGCGAAATAAAATTATTAATATTAATTAAATTATTATTTTCAGCCGTCATATTAAATCACCCCGCATAATCGCAAAGTTGCTATAATTTCAAATTTATTTTATCATTCATACTAAAAATTTTAAATTTAAAATTAAAATCAGGTGAGTTAAAATTAAAATTCTGCATATAGTGCCGGAGTTCGAAGAGGGCGGAGTTGAGCGTTATGTTTTGCAGCTATGCCATGAGCAGTTAGAGCAGGGACATGAAATAGCTCTTGCGACAGCCGGAGGCAAGCTCGAAAAATTTTTAAATAATAAAATTAAAATTATCAAGCTGCCAGTTCAGCGCAAAAATTTATTCACGGGATTTTACAGCGCGTTTAAATTAGCTAAGCTAAATAAATTTTATAACTGGGATATAATTCATGCGCACTCTCGGGTCCCGGCGTTCATCGCTTGGATTACAGCAAGCTTAACTAAAACAAAATGGATCATGACAGCTCACGCGCCTTATTCGTTAAATTTAGGCATAATACCGTTAAAGCATTCTAACGGAGTTATATGCGTCTCTCAAGCTGTTTATAATCATCTTCAAAATTATTTGCCGGCCAATTCTATTACTATTGCCAACGGAGCAAGAGAGGCTAAATATAAATGGCATGGCGATATTAATAATAATAAATTTTTGTTTGTCGGCTATCTGGCCAAGCGCAAGGGCTTAGACACTGCTATTAAAGCATTAGGCGAGCTTAAAAATTATGACTGGACTTTAGACATTTTAGGCGATGGCTCGCAGCGTCAGGAGCTTGAAGAGCTTGTTAATAATTTAAATTTAAATTCGCGTGTAAAATTTTACGGCTTCAGAGATGACGCCGAGAAATTTATGAGCGTGGCGAGCTGCTTATTATTCCCGTCGCATCAGGAAGGACTTCCGCTCACGGTCAACGAAGCTTTAAGCGTCGGCCTGCCGATCATAGCCTCTGACATTGAACCGTTAAGGCCTTTACTGCGCGATGAAAATTTAAATAATTTAGTTGCCCCAGGCGATATTAACGCGTGGCGAACTGCAATTCAAAATTTTTTAGAGTTTAAAACGTCAAGCAATCTCGACGCAAATAAATTAACAAGCTTTAAAGATACTGCGCGTGAGATTAATAAATTTTATTTAAATATTTAAAGCCGCAAGCTCGAGGCAATTTAAATTATTTAAAATTTTTTAAAGCCCCGAGTTTGAGACTAATAAATTTTATTTATTTAAAATTTTAGAATATAAATTCAAAGTCTGCGCGGCGATAATCTCTGGCGTGCAGTTCTGACTAACAAACTTCAGCGCGTTGCTCGCTAACTCTTCGCGCTGATTTAATTTTAAATTTAGAAATTCAAGCATCTTATCAGCAAAGTCATTCACGTCATCGCTCTTTGCGATTAAGCCCGTTATATTATGCTTTATAATCTCAGTGAAGGGCTTTATGTCTGACGCAATGACCGGCAAGCCCGAAGCAATGCCCTCGAGCAATGCTATACTAAACCCTTCTGCCCGCGACGGCATGACTAAAGCATCAGCAGCCCACAGCCATTCTCTAACGTCAGTCAAAAAATTTTCAGGCATTAAAATTTTATTTAATATATTTAATTCCCGCGCTAAATTTATATACTCGTCACGCCTGCCTTTCTCTTCAGCTTCGCCGCCGATTAACATTAATTTTAAATTATCAAACTCCTTGCAGGCCTGAGCAAATGCTTTAATTAAAATATCAAAACCTTTTCTGTTTATATATATCCCCATTCCCGCAAAAATAATTTCGTCAGCTTTAATATTTAATCTTGCACGCGCTAAATTATATTTAACTTCATCGCGCGAATAATAATCTATATTAACGGGATTATAAATCACGCTGATTTTTTGAGCATCGAGCCCCTGAGCTGACATATAATCTTTAAGCCAGCCGGCGCACGAGATAAAATAATCAAGATTTTTATAATATTTAGCTTTTGCCGGCTTGTCAAAAGTCGCTATTACCGGCGCGTCTAAAAATTTTTTAAATGCTCCGGCGATATTTGCAGCCGAAGACAAGCGCGTATGAATGATATCCGGCTTAACTTGCCTTATAATTTTTAAAAAATTTAAATTTAATAAAGGCATTGCAGCTATAAGCGGCTTGAACGTCACATAATTAATATTATTTAATCTTGCAAGACTTTCAAGCTCGCCGCCGGGTCTGCACATCAAAACATTTTCAAGCTTTAAATTCTCAAGCTCCTTAATATGCGCGATATAGGCCTTCTGCCACGAAATATTTTTTGCGTCAACATAATGCAATATCTTCATAATAAAAAATTATACCAGACTGCGATAAACAGCCTGGCATATTTTATTTTAATTTATAAAATTTTTAAATTTAAAAATTATTTGGCTTGATAGTCTTTAGTCATGACGACCGCGACCTGCCGCGCGTTCTCGTACGGCATCGAAAAGTCCGTAAATAATTTGCGC
>JAFSNU010000110.1 GCA_017447325.1 Synergistaceae bacterium
GATAAATCCCAAGCGTTAAAATTTTTAATTTTAATTTAATTTAAAAATTTAAAATTTAAAATATGAAAAGTTTTTCACGGCCTGACTTTGTCGTGTCTATTGAGGGCTTTTCCGGCCCTTTAGATTTATTGTGCGCTTTAGTCGAGAGCAAGAAGTTCGAGGCCTCGCGGGTTAAGATCACGCAGTTAATAAAACTTTACGGAGCTTATTTAGCTAGTAATAAAAATATTAATGCTGATGTGCTGGCGGAATTTTTTTACATGGCCTCGGGCTTGCTGCTCGAGAAAACTAAATCTTTATTGTCTAAATCTAAAAATGCTGATGCTCAAGCTGATGATTTATTAAATGAAGATTTTGATTTAAGCGGCGAAGATATTAATATAAATATTAATGATAATAATATCATGGAGCGCATCGCGAGGTACAGGCCTTATCGAAAGGCGTTCCTGTGGCTTGCTGATAGATTAGAGAGCGAGGCAAAAAGTTTCCGGCGGCCGGTAATTATAAATAAAAATAATAATTTAAAGCAGCAGGAGAAGATTATTGATTTAAGTTATGACGAGGATATTTTCTCGCTGGCTAAAATCTGGCGGAATATTTATAAAAATTATAATTTAAATAAAAGCCGTGAGCTCGAGCTTGCGGAGGAAGAGAGCGGGGCTGACTGGGACGGCTTTGATAAAAACGCGCCGGACGAGGAGCAGATTCAAATTAGAATTGCCGAGCTTGAGGATAAATTAAGCGCTAATAATATAATTTATTTAAATGCTTTATGCAGCGATTTAAAAAATCTTGTCGTGACGCTTTTAGCATTGCTTGAGATGTGCCGGATGGGCGGCGTTGAGATTAAGCAGGATAATTTATTCGGAGACGTAAAAATTTTTGTGAAAGATGCGGCAGCTTGAGATTAAAGATTTAAATAATTTAAATAATTTTAAATTATCTGACTTGGCCGCTGAGATTGAAGCGGTTTTATTTATGTCGCCGGAGGGCGCGAGCGAAAAACTTTTGCTTGAAGTTTTAGGAGTTAGTGAAGCTGAATTAAAGCGGGCGTTAAACGAGCTTGACTGGACGTTAAAAAATTTAAATCACGGAATTAAATTAAAATTTATAGCTAATAGCTGGGTGCTTGAGACTGAGCCGAATTTTTATGAAGTCTTAGAGAGATTGCAGGAAGTTCGAGAAGGCCAAGGCAAGCGTCGAATGCAGTTAAGGCGTGCGGCTGTCGAAGTGCTGGCTATTATAGCTTATAATCAGCCGGTGACACGCGCAGAGATTGAAGACTTGCGAGGCACGCGCTGCGAGGGAATTTTATCGAGATTATTAAATTATGGATTAATAAAAATTTCAGGGCGCAAGGGCAAAGCTGAAAGTCAGAAAGAGAACGCGAAGCGCGGAGCTTTAGTTTATAAGACTACTGAAAGATTTTTGGAATTGTTTGGACTTGAGAATATAAACTCGCTGCCGAGCCTTGACGAGATTGAAGAGGAGTTAATAGACTTTGAGCAGGATAATGCTTCAGGACTTGATGATGAAGAATTAGAGCAGGAGCCTGAAAATAATAATGACGAGCAGGGCGGTGATGAATAGATGAGATTGAACGCGTATTTAGCTTCGTGCGGGGCGGCATCGCGGCGTAAATCTGAAATTATAATTTTAGAGGGACGGGTTAGAGTTAATAATAAAATTATTTTAATCCCGTATTATGATGTTGATTTAGAGCATGATGAAGTGAAAGTTGACGGAAAAATTATCAAGCCTGAAAGTCATGTTTATATAGTTATGAACAAGCCGGTTGGATATGTCTGCGCTGTTAGTGATAAATATGATGAAGTTGTGATAAATTTATTGAGCAAAGAAGATAAATTAACGCGCGTCTTTCCGGTCGGAAGACTTGACCGGGACAGCGAAGGCTTGTTAATCTTGACGAACGACGGCGAGTTCGCAAATAATATTTCGCATCCTTCGAAGTCAAATAAATTAGGCGTTAATAAAGAGTATGAAGCTTTATTGAATATTGAAATAAATTTAAAGCAGCTTGAACGATGGCGCGGCGGATTTGATATTGAAGTTGAAGATGAAATTAAAAATATTAAGCCGCTGGCTGTAAATATTATAGATCGCGAGCCGGTTAATAAATGGCTGAGCATTATTATAGCCGAGGGCGTGAAGCGCGAGATTAGATTAATGGCAAATAAGGCCGGCTTTAGTGTCGAAAAATTAATTCGTGTTAAGATTGGAAATTTAAAGCTTGAAGATTTTAATTTAAAGCCCGGCGAGTATGTTAAGCTAAGTTTTAATGAGATTAATAATAAAATTTTTAATAAATAAATTTTGAATTTCGGGGGTTATAGATTTTGTTTCTCAGCATGACGGGATACGGCAGTGCGTCGCGCGAATTTGAATGGGGAACTGTCACTTTTGAATTAAACTCAGTAAATCACAGGTATCAAGATTTTGTAGCTAAATTGCCAAGAGAGCTTGCGGTGTTGGAGAGCCGTCTGGTTGTAGCGATGCGTTCGCTTATAACTCGCGGCAAAGTTAGATTAACGGCAGACATAGCATGGAACCCGGGCGCGAGGACGCCGTCAATTGATGAAGAGGGCTTGGTGTCGCTTGTTAGAAATTTGCAGGAAATTGCAGTTAAAAATAATTTGGAAGTCCAGTTAGACTTAACTAAATTTTTAAATTTGCCCGGGATATGCGAGGCAAAAAATTTGGTTGAAGCCGACGATGCCGGAGATATTCAAGACGTTTGGACAGAACTTTTAGCTCAGGCCGCAAAATCTTTAAAGGACATGAAGAAGCTCGAGGGCGATAAATTATATGCTGTAATTCTTAAAGATTTAATAGAGTTTGAAAGAATTAATAAATTTTTGGCTGAACGCTGGGCTGTGTCACGCGACGACGCGCTTGAAAGTTTAAGGACAAGAATTGAGACTGTGACGGATCATTTTGCGCTTGAGCTTGACGAGGCTCGGGTTGCGCAGGAAGTCTCGTTGATGTCTGACAGGTGGGACGTGTCGGAAGAGATCGCGCGGCTTAATTCGCATATCGAAAGATTTCATCAGACAATGGACGGGGACGAGCCGGCGGGGCGGCGTTTGGATTTCTTAATTCAGGAAATGAATCGAGAAATAAATACTATGGGATCGAAAGTTGCTGACGCTGAATTTAGATGGGGAATTGTCGAGGCGAAGTCATGCCTTGAGCGCATACGCGAGCAGGTGCAGAATGTCGAGTAAAATTTTAAATTATTTAAAATGCGTGAGCGAGTTTAATTATCGCGGCAAAAATTTAAAATGCGGGAGCAGATTTTAAATGCAGAATAATTTAAA